>WJKO01000575.1 GCA_014729055.1 Promethearchaeota archaeon
ATCATCAGCCCCATTAGTTTTATAAACTTGTCTAAAATAAGATTTTTTGTTTCCGTCTGATACGTCATCTAAGAGTTGAAATAATGATATATAACCCATTTCATATTCTTGAGAACGATTGCACCGACCTGCAACTTGGATGATTGAATCTAATGGTGCAAAGTCTCGAAACACATATTTAAATGAAAGATCAACACCCGCTTCAATTACTTGAGTCGCCACTACAATGTAACGTGGGTTTATGTCTTCCTCCTTAGTCCACTTCACATTTCTCTTCTTTCTCTCCTTGTGAGTTTTAATTTCTGAAATAATTTTTTTTCGATCTTTCGGCAATACTAAAGTTGATAACATTACCAACCTATTTTTTGACCCATTTGTGGTTTTTGATAGTAAAGAGTTGTAGAGATAAACTGCCGCTTTTTTTGTATTGACAACTATTAAGATATCTTCCTCCCTCATTAGTTGTTCAAATAATATGTCATTTAAAGTATTAGCAAAAATGCTAATTCCTATTGGTTCTTGAAAATACGTAATTACATACCGGTTCAATTCTTGTCTAATATTCCGACTTTGGTCTTTTTCATTAATCTGCTTATTTTTTAGATTAACAAATAAGTTTTGAGAAATTGGAGAATTTAAATGGTTAGGTGCTATATTGATAATATCCGAGGAGTCAAAAATTGCAGGTTGGGTAGCTGTTGAGAGAAAAATCTTGCAATTTAAGATTTTTGTTAGATTTTTGACTATTATTCTTGTTAATTCCCAATATCTTATTGGGATACACTGGACTTCATCTAAAATAATTATCGCATCATGAAGCCTATGGAATCCTAAATAGTTCATTTTATAGGGTTTTAATAATCTATGGAACAGCTTAACGAATGTTGTGACTACGAATTGAGATTGCCAAGAAGATATTAACCATCTGGCATCATTACCTTTGATATAAGTTTCTGCGTTTGGATCTGTTTCCTCGTCTTCTTTCCATATTTTATCCATTGCATACGTATCTAGCGTCAAGAGCTCTGAGTTATATATCTTTTCTTTGCCAATCCCAATTATCGAGGCAATCTCTTTAGCCACTTGTACTCCAATGGACACAAATGGCAATGCATAGATAATTTGGGGGCTTTTTATCCCTGTTATTGATTTAAATGCCAAGTTTAATAAGCTTAAAGTTTTTCCTGCACCAGTAGGAGAATTTAAAACAAATATATTATTGGTTGTTGTATTGGCTTTATTACATTCCAAGAACAAGGAGTTTCTTAGATATCCAATAATATCTACTGGTTGCTCGGGTTCAAACGAGTTATAATCTTTTCTGATTTTACCAAACGGTGTAGAAACATAATTCTCTATAAGTTGGTCATCGATTTTTTGGTGTGTACGATAAAATTCAAATGTAGTATGTTTTTCATTATGATCCCAATATCTCGCATCCCAAATATCTAAGTCACATAATAGAGATGATAAATAACATTGTATTACATAAATCTCATAAAAATTAAGGGAATATTCGGACATGTTCCCAAATAATGGATCGGGAAAATGGACATTATTATATTGCTCTTGAATAGTTTCGATGACTATTTTCATGTTATCTTCAAATTTATCATTCATATCAGCTGATTCCGATAAATTTGCTAAGTCTAAAAAGTTCGAGATTTCCGATTGTAACTCTTCAGAGGATATACCAAATGCATTAAAAATGAATTGATCGAAGAATTGAGCTATTAACTTTGGTATGTGATATAAAACACATTTAAATTCTTGATCCTCCTCAAACCAAACTTCCAGAATTTCGGATTCTTTTAATGAATTAAGTACAATTTTAGATAACTTTTGGAAGAAACTTTGAACTTGAACCCGTATGTCTAAAATCTGGGCTATATAATGAAATAATTTATCCCCAAAGATTGATATTTGACTGTCGATTTCATTCAAGAGAGTTGGGCTGTGATGGCTTAATATTGCTTCAAGAGATAGATATTTTAGTAAATTTATATCTAATTCTATTGTATCCAAACCGTTTGTTTTCTCATTTAAATAATCGTAAAATATTACCGAACAAATACTCCCGAAGAGATTATGATATGCAAAATGTTTCAAACGCTCTGGTATTGGTATCTTTTCAAGATTTTCCACTTGAAAGATCTTATATTGAAACATTGGTAGTAATTTTCCGAGATCATGACAAATGATATTCACGATCGAAGCTAAAGCAATATATTTACGATATGTAGGACCAAATGGTGTTTTTTGAATGAAATACTTTAGATTTCTATTTAACATATTACCTATATGATCTATAAGTGGTTGTTTTGGTCTTGCAAAGAAACCATATGGATGTTTGGAAAATGTGTTAGTAAAGATTTCAATAAATTTTGAATAATCATTGATCAGTTCTTGATCTTGGAAAATCTTTTGAATCATTTTAAACACATCTTTTATCATTAATCATCTAAATATTGTTGTGTGAAATTTATGGTAATATATAGCAAAAAAAAAGAAAGATTAGCTAAAGTTCCCTTGGAACTGAGCTGTTGGGATTGAAATGTTGGATTTTTTGAGTGCTTTTGTAAAACTATTAAAGATAACACTATTAACTTCCATATTAAAACCAGGATCAAAGAAATAATCAATTTTCTTAATCCGATCTTGGTATTTAAGTAGTAATTTGAATAACTCATCCAGATTAAAAATGCACTCATAAAAATTCTTCCCCTGTTCATCAGCAAGTCTAATAGATTGGTTTACGTGCGGTATTCTAAATCGAGTATCTTTTGGAATTACAGAGATTAATCCCCTTGGTAACATCTGAAACTTTGTTCTCGTATTTAATGCTTTCACTCCATTCCACATAGCTTCAAACAATTTCCTACCGTCTTCTTCAGATGCACTTGAAAGTTCACTGAGTCTTTTATTAACAATACCGTGAACACAAAAAACACCATAATCTAAAACACTACTAAGACCTAGGGATCCAGCACCTTTACCACTTTCACTAGCCAGAGTTGAACTAATACTTGTTTGAATCACAGAGGGGATATTCATCGATAGACTATTTTCAAATTGTACACAACCTGTTGTCGCAATAAATTCATTTGATAATATTAGCATTGACCCAAATAATCTATGATCAATAAATGTATCCGAAACGAGAGTTCTAAGTTCATTGGTACTCATTTTTTTTATTCTACTTTCTTCAACTCCGAGATCTTCAATAAATCTTTGGTCAATAGATATTTCTTGATTATCGCCATATTCTATTGTCTGCCTTACTAAAATCTTATCATTTTTATTATCAAGATACATAAAATAATCCCGAATAATACGTTTCAAACATAGATCTGTTACCATTGCACGATTTGAAATACTATCTATACGTGGTCCTTGGTTACCTACTTCACGTTCTCCATTTGGACAACAATCTCTACTATCGAAAATAAACAAAATTTCTCGAGAATCGAGAGTTTCTTTATCTTTTGACATTTTATTTTCCTCCTAATCGATAATCTTTGAAAATTCTTCTCTTTTAATTTCTCTACCATCGGGCATAAATACTATCACTTTATTCTTCCCTTGCTGTTTTTCGGTCTGTACTTCATAGAGGTTATATTCTTCTTTTAAATTGAGAGAAACTGAGGTGGCATCACGTGATGGAATAATAAAGTTTTCATTTATTGCCTGAATTATTTCATGATTCTTTACTCTGTATCTTATGGGTATTCCGGTAATAATCGTCGCTAAGTTAAATAAAGGAAGTTCCTTTTTATTAATATCAACATAAGAGCCAGGAACTACGCTATTTATGGAAGCCTTTTTTGAATTGACTATTGTGTATGGAAAGTCTCCAATATATATAATATCTGCTAGCAGATTGGCATGCCCTAAGTATGGAGGAAATTCCGTCCAATTATTTTCTAAGTATTCTTTTAAATGAGATTTTAATGTGTCATCGTTGCTATTAAAATAGACGCGATAGTGAACATCTCTTAAAAGATCCAATCTCACGGCTGTAACAAAGCCTCGATATGTTCCTGTAGGTAATAAAGTGTAGAGAGAACTTCTTCCACCAATATTCAAAGTTGACTTTGTCTGAAGATAATTTACGGTTAAAGAGGTGTGGGCAAGCGGCTTGATAATTTCCAATCCAATCTGCGCGTTTGCCAGAGGATTATTTTCTTCCCAATAACTATTTCGATCATATCCCAATATTGCCGCGATTATACCAAGAATTGCTGTCCGTGTGAAAGGGAAAGAGAGCGTTGATCTTGTCGACTCAGGAACACGGAAAAAACCAAATTCCCCGGTAACATCAAAAACTAAAACGCTCTCGGCAGTCATCTTAACACCCCTCAATGTCTAATTCAACGCATGAGATCCCAGACAATTTTTTGATTAGATCTGTTTGCGAAATTTCTTTACTATCAAAGGCAAACTTAACATCTTTATCAAACTTGTATTTTATTTCCTTAATGTTACTTTTCATGCTGGTTACACGGTTTACAAACCTTTTAGTCTCTATTACTCCGGCTTCTATGGAATCGACATCTTCTTTATCAATAAGGTTCATTGTAAGATCCAAATCTCCGATCTGTGCTGTGGATTCTTTAGACTCCACAACTATAAGTATCCGGGGCATGTGATTGAATTTTGAACGTGTGTTTAGCTGCTTCGTACCACACCATAACGCATTGATTAACTCGGTTGCGTCCTCTTCAGTAAATTCTGTTTCTTTAGCAGAGATCTCACTAATTAAACCATGAAATTTGATTATAGAATAATCTACTGTATGATAGGATCCAAAAGTTCCTTGCCCTTTTTCCTCACCACTTGCTAGACTTGTAGTAATCGTTCGACTCTGAATATTCGGAATATTCATCGATCTTCCTAACCCAAACTGAACTGGTCCAGTAATAGATACATTTGCTCCAGTCAATGTTACCGCCGCACCAAAAGAACGAACATCTATATACTTTTCAGGGAGACCATCCATTAGTTTAGAACGATAGTTACTCGCTTCTTTTTTCTTTATTTTTTCGACACCAAGAAAGTCCAATGCTAGCGCTTCCATTGATTTTCGATTTCCTTCATCATCTGTGACTGCTCGTACTAAGACTTCCTTACCATTAGCTAACCAGTAGTCACGAATTGTTCTTTTCAAACGGACATCGGTGACAATATTCTCACCAGTACCGTCATCTATTCTAGGCATATTTGATGAGTCTGGGTCCCCATTGGGGTTTGCGTCCCTGACATCATAAACAAATACTAATTCATATCGATTTTTTATACTCATTATTATTTCACTTTCATTTCATTATACTTTTTTTTTATTATTATGCAATTATTGTGTCATTTTACCTTTCTAATTCCTAACTCATTTAGGATTATATTTATTATACAAATGACCATAAAGAGCGTATCCTTGGATTAGAGCCAGAACATTGCGAGGACTCTCTTTAGATATGAGCGTTTCTAAACGCTCCATAACCTTAAGAATTTGTAGTCTGATTCTCGCAAATGGAATAAATGAATGGTAGATCTTTCTAGTATTCATTCTAGTTCCAGATAGCGACTTTTTTATCTCGCGTTGGATCCAAACGGATAGCATTGTTTGATAAATGATTGCTTGTAATTTCATCATTTTTTTGTGATTAAAATTTCGGAACAAGAAACTAAACTTTTTTAGCAATGGTTCTACACCAAGTTCCTTTTTCTCCAAGTAACTGAATTTTTGCAACAAGATACCTTGTAAATAAGCTAATTCTTCATCTGCGGTGGAAAACTCAGTATTTTTTAGAGATTTTACAAACAAATCTTCTGTTATCTGACGATTGCCATTTTTATCCAGCACTTTTTTTATTTCGTCAGGTAATTCATAATTATTTGATAGATCATATTGATTTACACGAATTGTAAACGCATGTCCCAATCCTATTAAAAAGAATGCACGGTTAAATCGTTCAAGAGGTTCTGAAATTAATTCCGCGATCTTTAATTGATATGAAGAACCAGGTAGCCATGTTATAATTTCGATCTTTTTATCCGATGAATTACTCCCGTATGCGGGATGACCGATTATTTTCATAGCAGTTGTGTTTAGATCACTGAGTAGTGCATAAATTTTTGATATTTTTTTGGATCTGATTACGCTATGCAGTTTTTTAACTAAACCATTTGTTCTCAATATACGCTGTTGCTGAAGATTTATTGTCAAAAAATAATGACCCAAATAATATCCTACACCAAAGCTAGATTCCGACAACTTTAATTGATTAGGGGATATTTTATTAAGCTTATATTGATCTTTTATCAAATCTGTTTTCTTTTCTTTTAAATTGGAGGGCTTTGAAAAATCGATTTCTTGCATTACTCGTGAATATAAATTATATCCAGAAATCAACAAATTATTTGCTAAGTTCTTGGATGTTGAGATATTTCGGTTGAAGTCTTGTTTATTTCGTGAATCGATTAATTCATCTACCTCTTTTTCGATCAGTGATTTCTCATAATGTTCTTTTTTCCGTATTTTGGACTGCAACCTTGTACATGTATTATAGATTGCCATTATTTTATCTTGGGTAATATATGACCCATAATTAGCAAGATTTTTCAAAATACCTCTTGTGCTGAAGACCTTTTGCTGATTATAAATCGTTTCGTTCAATAATGCTCCCAGATATAACATTAGTTTATTCGCAGGATTACTAAGCAAATCTGAATCGCCAAGTATTTCCATTTTTTTTTGAAATTTAGACAATATTTGTTCATTAAAATCTATATAATTCTCGTTTTCCGTTGTAGATGTCATTTTATTCCTCCCGCAGTAATTTTGCTTCTTGAAATAGTTTAAAATATATATTAAAGACTTTCAGATCGTTCTTGTAAGAATGCTGCCGACGTACTTCATCACTTGTTGCAGTTATATTTTGAATAAATTC
>WJKO01000576.1 GCA_014729055.1 Promethearchaeota archaeon
ATGGACAATATGTATGAAAATATGTTAATTGCTGTCAGGCGGTCCCAATCCCAAACTAACATAGAGAAACGTATCTTCAGGGCTTTCAATAACATTATCAAGGTGGGTGGGTTTGTCAGATTCATTCAATGTTTGAATATAAATTTTTGCTCGGTTCATAAAAGTCCTGATCCGCGTAAGTTGATCATTCACTTTATCTTTGTCCATGTTGCGATATATTCTATCCAGAGTCACCTTTCCGCTCTCGTCAACTATCTTTACACTCAAGTCCAGTATTTTTTTCAATTTATCGCTGAATTTCTCCCGCTCATCTTGGTCTTTGGCATTGTTGATCTTTTTTAGGTATTTGCGGAGCGACCTCGCGGTGATTATTAGTTGTCTATATATTGCGGGCTGTCCCGGCAGATATCGCGCTAAATTAAACGCGGCATTTCCGTCACGCCCGTTCACTAACAAGATTACCTTTATCTTGTCATCTATCCAGTTTGCATGCAATAGACCATTGACATCTATATAGTTCCCATATTTGCCCATTGCGTAAGTCTCCCTAATATCACTCGCCGCTGGGTTTAAAATATCGGATTGATTCCCGGGATCGTTTAAATAGTCAAGTAATTCCGCTATATTTGCATTTCTCGGGCATTTTTCGTAATGACATCTCACCAGATTTCCGCCAGGATGGCTCTCTTCTTTAAACTCATTCTTGGAGGGGTCATATCGAATATAGAGTTTGGTCACGGCACTCCCGCACAACGAACATCTGCTACTGCTATACGCCGCCGCACCTTTAATTAAGAGGATATCCTGGCTCTTAAAATAGTTCTCAATTAATGTCCTTGCGGATCGTTCCCATCCCGCCACTTGACGGTTGATTTCTTTGCCGAGCTTCCCTGCTTGAAGGCTTCTATTGTCTTCAACGACGATTCTCGTAATCTTCCGGTCATGGTCACTATTGAAATCGGTAATTGCGTCTCTAAACCTGCAATATTTCAGCTTTGCAATATAATCGTGAAGGTGTTGCCGTTTTTCATTCGCCGAACTTAATAGTAAAAGCTTCCTCAGCACTGCAGATTGCCGCTTAACACGAATGGCATTATAGGCATTGGTGTTCGAAAATAGCAGGTTACCGCCGATCCCGAAATCTTCCGCCCCCAAAATTGAAGCAATATCGGAACGAAGGCTACGGGTTTGCAATTCCAGATCGTCGAGTTTTTGCTTTAGCTTTTTCACTTCAGCATTTAAATCCTCTCGATATTCTTTCAATTCCCATGTCTTATGGTTTAAGATAATTATTTCGGAATTCGCGCTGATGTCATTCCCGTCTGTATCGATGCCATAAGGGAAAGGGAGCGGGGCAGTTTCAATTATTTGAAAATCATCTCCGCGTACGTTGGGATCTCTGCCGATGGAATAACCATTTTTCTGGCTATAAGGTGTAAATGATTGAGTTAGTTTCATTTTGATCGCAAGGTCAAGCCTTCCGCCATCGCGCAAGATAAGCAACGGTAGCGTGATCTTCTGATCCATAAAGGCGAGTTCAATAGCCGCGGGTAGCGACCCCCGTCCTCCCGCAAATAGTTTCTTAATAATGAAGAACGCGCAAATCCCATACCATTGCGGTCGACCACCTTTCATCTGCCGCTTAATCTTCTTATAAAGTCGGGTCAGCCCGTGTGCCCGTGACTTTTCTAATAATAGCATACTCAATTGTAGGCATTTTTCTTCAATCTCCGGCAGTTTATCCCCCTCTGCAAGCGATTTAATGTCTTCTATTAGTGTGTTTATGTCATTTCTGCTAAGGTCATCCGGTAGGGTGCTTTCAAGTTTTTTGGCGTTCGTCAAGATACTTTTACATACCTCATTCGGCAATGTTATGTGTGTTTTTTGCATCGCATGATATAAATACGCGATCTTAAAGAGGAATCTGGCTTTACTCGCTTTGGTTTGTACCGGTTTTATGTCGAGAAAGTCCATAAAAGCCGTAAAACTATTCTCCCGCCTTGATAGCTTCGTATTATTGGCTATATGGTCGATATAATCTAAAAAACTAGTGGTGTCAGCATCTTTAAGGTCAGCTGCCAGTAACTTTTTCGCGCCATCAATATAATCCACCGCACGCCCGTAATACATATTGTGTACTAAGAATCGGTAGTGAGTTTTGCCATTTTCCGGTTTCTCATATCCTTTTTCTTTAATTTCATCGACTAATGGTAATAAACGAGATTTCTTATCTGACTTGCTGATTTTTACATATGGAGCGACCACTAACAATTTATCTCCGAAATCGTCAATCGGGACGGTCTCGTTAATAATCTTGCATAAAAATATAAGGTGATACTCATGATCCGTTTCAAGCATATGTATTTCATAGGGGCGGTATTGTGTCCCGATGTCAATTGAAAGGTCAAAAGACATTCCCGAGTAGGTGGGTATTGGGCAGTTGTCTGGATGTTTTCGATAGAAGGGCAAATATTGGGCGTAGGTATTGTTAAAATAGTCATCAATCATGGAGGTGTCCAGCTGTAATGATTGCAGATACTCTTCATTGTCCCCAACCATTCGAAGGTTTCTAGATAACGTGCTTTTGGATGATTTGGAATCGGCTACAAGTAATTCCTGGATTTCGCTACAGATTGTATATAATTCGTTATCCATTCCCGAATTATGGTCAATATAATTATTAACCCTCATGCTAAGTGTGGAATAGAACTCGTGTGCGCGTTTAATACCTTTTCCCGATTTCTTAATCTGTTGTCCTACGTTTTTATAATAGTTATGAGTGGCTGTGTTTTCCTTCAGATATGTATTAATATTGGCTTGGTATTCACGAAGACACTTCACAAGATATCGTTGCAAATGTTCAACCGTAAAATCTGTGTCCGTTTTTAGAATAAGATCCTCAGGAGGTTTGTATTGGTCTCTAGGTCTTGAATAGACGTGTTCCGTTAAATAATAACTTCGTGATGCGATTTCCTTAAACGTAACTTCAGAAGTATTAATTTCTCTATCTTGTAATACTAAACGCCCCAATGAAGGGAAGTTCATCGTGCCGGGCGGGTTATGGATTGCTCGCAATATTTTTTCGGACGGAATATATGCGTTATGATGCAAACTCTTTAGCATTTTGAGCACATGGTACACATAGTATTGTTTTTTTGCATCTTGTTTCGGTGTTTTTAGCTGTTTAGTCTTTACAATGTCAAACAGTTCGTTTAAGTTAGACAATGAAACGCGAATTTGGTTAAACATGGATTCATATTCTTTCAATAAGTCGTCTTGTGAGTTTCCCATACTCTGAAGCACTAAATCAATATAGTTAATTATATTTTGAAAATTGGGTATAACGGACGTATAATAATTTAAATACTGGGAGAGTGGGTTGTCGCAAAACTCAATTGCACCCTCAATTTCAGAAATCGTATCCGGATCTATATTCAACAATTGATAAGACGAGGGATAGACGTCTTCCAGAGTGTGTAATCTGCTAAGGAAGGTGGAGAGTTCCGCACGAATCTTTTTCAAAACAACGCGGATAGATTTTACGCGGTGACGTTCTCTGGTAAACCTTGCCGAATGCATATTCTTTTTTGAAAGAGAGCGTTCCAGATGGTCGGCGACTGCCTCGATCTCTTGAAGTATGTTATCATCTAAGGCATTAATATAATCCTGAATTGCGTCCTTACTTTTCTGCTTTTCCGCGTCAACTTGCATTATTTTTAACGCGTTCGACCCATTATTTAAAAAATGATAAATTGACGTGATAATGCCAACGATTTTCGGGTGCATTTCGGACACGACCGTCACATTATTATTATTTCTTTCCGTTATTGCTTCAATGTTTTTCAGAGACTCATACGCACATACATAAAATTCCCGCTCTACAAGAGTGTTTGAGGAATTGAATGCATGAAAGTGGCAATATTTCTTAAACCCGTCCAAAACATCGGGGAGAATCTCTATGAAATCCGATTTTATATCGCTCCATTTGTCTGAAGCATTGATAATTTCGTTAAAGTGCATATAAATAGATTCGAGCGCACTATACCCCGGGTCATTGACAGTAATGCGGGTAAACGCAACTGGCGGTCTTCCTTGCATAAAATAACTGTTAATGGCGTTAAGCGTTGAAATGAAATCTTGCTCGGTAGATGTTTCATCAAGTCCGTCAAGGTAGGGTTTTAATGCCCCCTTAATTCCGAATTTTCTCCCAAGATTCGCTGAAGTATCCGCAAATTGCTTAAACGCGTTCAGTTTGAACACCTTTTGGGGCAAATATGACAAATATCCGGCGTATCGCAGGACAAAGCGTTTGATTTTCTGCAACTTTTTTTGTGGGACTAATTCAATTGCTGTGCGGAGGGTCAAGGTGTTGAGATAATATCCGTATAAGTGTTCAAACCCTTCTTGGACAAGGCTCTTTCTTGTGGATTCGTCTGCATTTTTACTTTTCCATTGCATTCGCGCTTTAATCAAGTCTGACGTCGTTCTGAGAAGTTCGGCAATTTGGTATCTGCCGGTGTTCTTTCTGTTGGTTCTGAGCATGTCATAATATGAATTGGCAGTCCCGTATATTTGTTTCACAGTAATTCTTATTTGTTTGCCTAATTCTTGCGGATCTGTGAGGTGTAACGTGTCATTTTGTTGACAGATGACATCATTACAAACCCCTTGTAGCCGATCCCATGTGTCTTGAAACGCCTCAAGCTCGTAATTACACCTTTTATGTTCGCATTTCAGTCTTACAATATGTTTTCCGCCCTTTATTATCACTTCTTTTTTCAGAGGATTCCAGCATTTTGGGCAGTCATAATTATTAAAAATTGGCTTTCGATTCGGCTCGAAAATATTAAACGCTTTGGTCAGATATGTATAATATCCCGACCCCATCCCGACTTTTGAATTAGATTCGTCGGCAACCGCAAGGGCGCCTATATTTTGCCTCTCTGCCGTAAATGATTGCATTTCTTTCCCGCCATCCTTCATGAAATTATTAATATATTCATCTATCATGTCTTTTGTGAGCTCTTCGGTCTGTCCCGCGTGGTAATACCAGTCGTAAATATTAAAAATGTCCTCGATCGGGTACTCATCTTCCTTATAATCTTTTAATCTGGGCTCGAATTTACCCGCCGTCCGCGCCATTAATACGAGATCTGCTGTCTTTTTAGGGCTCAGTTTCTCTTCGGCGTTTTCCTTTTCCTTTATAACCTCCGTTGCGACGGGACATAACACGGCTATGGTATCATATGCTTTGGGAGATAATGGCTTGGTTTCTTTAAAATTCAGAAGGTTCTCGTATTTCTCGTTTACGACTTTGGCAAAGTCCCCGTACTTCAAACTCAACTCAGCCATTTCGTTCTTAACGCGTTCCATCTTATTCCGAAACCTAAAATTGCCCATATTTTTCAGATACACGTTGTCATAATAAGCTTGAATAAGGGAATGTAAAATTTCACCTGAAGTTTGAAGCCCCCGTGCGAGGAAAGCCGCCTCAATCCAACCGTTTACGAACGTTTTTACCTCATTTTTTGGGACTTTTTCGGCGATAACCTCCGGGGGGAGGAGTTTCGAATCAAAAATACACGAAAGGAGCGACTCTCCGAAATGGTCAGCAAGGTCGTCCAGAAATACCAGCCGTTTATTGTGCACAGGGCATTTAGGCTGTTTTCTAAACCCAAACACTCCGAAAAACAGAGGCTTAATTGTCTTTACATAATTACACCCGATAACGGGGCATACCGCTCCTCTCGGCTCTTCTTGACCTTTACGCGTTGCTTTTTTCATCTTACTCTCCCTTCCTTAACTTTTGATCGAGCGTTTATTTTCGGAGACAAGCTTCTTTCGACCGTTTCAACCTGCTGTTTCATTTGTGCAAAACTGGCGGCGAACTGTTCAAAAAAGTACGAATGGTCGGGATACAGGTTGGCATACTCCAGACCGCAGAACTCGCAAAAGTCCAGAATACCCCGGTATTTATTGCGGTCTTTGACGTCTTTATCGAGCATTGAGAGCAGCTCCACCTGCTCCTTTAACTTTATGCGGAGTTTCATATACTGCGAATAGACTTTATATATTTCGGCTCTGTCGATATCTTGTACCAGCATATTGATGAGTGGAATTGATATAAAATTGTCTTCGGAAGAAATAGCAATACTTCTGCACGTAGTACGCAATGCAAGGAAGAGTTCTTTTTTCTTTTTAGAATATATTCCCGCGAGGCTATCAATCTGAGATCGGATTTCTTCGAGTTCAAATATGGTATAAAATTCACGTTTCAGTCTTGAGTGGTGCGTTCTGTTGAATATTTGCGACCTAAACCGCGACATATACCGCATCCAGTCCAGCAAGTTGTCGGCTTTATCCATAAATTCTGTCATATTTTCGAACACTTCTTGTGTAATATTATCTTTTTATAGGTAAAGATTTAAATTCCGATTTTTTTTCTCAATAAAACTATTAAGTTTGTTATATTTAAAGGAAAAAATAAGTGTACTATAGATTTGGAATATTGCATAACATTAGTGTAAGAATTCGGGATCTTGATTCGGTTTATAGATGTGATGTTAGACGCCCCTCCTCTCAAATTTCAATATTGCATGTCTCAATTTTATCCAGAGTTCCATAGGAATAAATCTCCTTGGGTCTTCGTAAAATACCCATCCTTTTTTATCTTTTGAGAAAAATACATCAAATCCTTTATTTAAGTGCGGCAATTCGCCCTTTAATTTTATCATGTTTTCCGAGACTGTCTTAAAGTCTCTTCTGGGCACGTCCTCCGTCAAAACTACAAGCCAAATGTCGTCATCATTCTTCTGTTTTTCTACTTTATATTTGTACCCTAAAAAGAGTTTAGCAAACATTTCTTCTTGATCAATATATTCGGTTTCTTCTTCTTCCATATGTATGGAATGTAAATTAAAGTCTGTTATATCCGATTGAAAATCCTCATTGTATTCGGATTTGTCGCTTCTATCTCGGCGGTCTTCCTTGAACTTTGCCCGATTAATTTTTTTAATTGATATTGATTGAAATATATCACTTAGGGTCTCTTTAATATTCGTTTCAGTTTTTGTTTTTTCTGCATTTATAGATTCCTTTCTGTCTCTTTTGATATCTACGAATTCACGGAGGTCGGGTAATTCAATGTCATGTTTTTCTGCTTTCTCTTCTCTCTGTATTTCTTCCTTTTCCTCGCGGCTGGGTCGGGAGGTAATATCGCGGATCATTACGATATTGGTGTTATTGCTTTTATCCGTAATGTTGTTTATTTGGTTGTCATGGATATCGGTGTGTCGTGGATTCTCTATATTAAGGAAATTCTGATGAATTTCCGCATTCTTCCTAAGATTAAAATCCTCTGAACGATGTTGTTTGTGTCTCTCTTCATCCATATTCTCATTTTTTCTTTCTTGTCTATTTTCTTCATTTATACCTTTACGCTTCTTATCCCTACAGCTCATATAACCATCTCATTTTTGTTCTTTGTTATAAAATGTTGAAGTTTTCTACAAAATCCGGCATATTCTTCAAGTAATTTGTTCAGCAAGGGAATAGAAATATCTATTATCAATAAATCAGGACGATGATTTCGCTGTATACTTACAATTGCTGAAATTAATTCGGATGCATTTTCATCATAATTTTTGCTTAAGTGTTTCTTGAGCACATCTAAAAGCTCTAAAAGCGTTAAATCAGCAGATAATTCCAGCTGGTTTCCTGCTATTCTTTGAATGTTAAAGATGAGCTTGTTATGTAGATAAGTATATGCTTCTCGATATTTCTTTGACTTGCACAGATAGAGAAATATATCGGTTCCCGTATTATTTTTGACAGGTTTTGGCATAAGCGATGTGTTATTTAACCGCTGATTTCGGGCAATCTCATTTACATGTTTTATTTTTTGACGGGTTGGTTTATATCGGTTTTTTACAGAACGCATTAAAAATTTAGATCCGTCCGTTAACTTTACATAACAGTTGTAATCAGGAAGCGAGGATACTAATTTTTTAAAATTCTCATCTTTAGAGAACTTTTCAGACGACTCTTCGGAAATCCTAAAAAAGAAAAAATTCGACATCTGCTGTCGAATCTTTTCAAAGATACCTAAAGGGTTTTGCTCAGAAATGAATAACCCAACCGCTCGATTTGCAAATTGATTTATAATTGTCAATATCTTCTGTTCTAACAACTCTTTCGCAATATTGTCGGAGTTTAGAGAATCTGCATTTAACTTCGGCTGAAACAAATTGTGTGCTTCGTCGATAAAGATAATGTGCTTCAATTTATCTCCTTTTAGCACCGGAGCAAACGCTTCCAGGATATTCAAGAAACTCATAACAAGCAACCGTTGTTCAACTTTGTTGAAACCGAGCAAGTTCACAATTATTTTCGTGTTGCCATGAAGAAATTTATGTATAAGATCGGGCAACCCAATTCCCAATTCCATAATATCACAAAATTGCGTATTCGAAATTATCATCTGTACTCTTTGTTCTATTGCTGTATAGATGTCTTGATGAGACTGCCCGTACTTATGTTGATCTAAATATTTAAGCATACCAGTTAATAGATCCTCTAATCTGCGAGGTATCCCCTTCCATGTTTCCATTCTCTCGATTAAATAATTCTGAATGTACCGCACGGCATTATCAAGTAAACCAAGACCGCTTGTTATCGTTTCTGCTATTTCCATAATGGTTTGGCTATTTCCTAAAGTTCCATCTTTGGTTAGACATAGATATGGAATGCGAAAATTCGAGTCATGCAAACCAGTTACTTGATCAGAATAAAAGTTTAAAGCTTCTTTGTTATCTTTTGTACAGAAAATTATCTGAGAGATATCAGGATACGTCTGATGAATTTGATATAAAATGTGGCTTGCCAGATTCGTTTTCCCAGTTCTTGTCTTTCCAAATGCGACAGTTCCTTTTATCATATCGTCAATGTTAAATAAAACTGGGATTGTTGAAATTGAAGAAGACTGTATTTTATGACCGATTTCAATTAATCGCTTATTTTCTTGTTTTGTAAAGCTTAGAGGAGTGCTAAAGATTTCGTCCTCCGGCTTAATAGCCGATTTTATAAGTAGATTTTGATTTCTCAAATCGAAATCAAGGCATTTTGGCGTCACGATACAACCGTTGGGAATATGTCCGGTATAAATACATAACTTTGAAAACACGCCCACTTTTTTTATTGATGCTTTTTCCTGTTTGATGTTCAAAAGATTGTCAGTTAACTTCCGTTCAATTGCAAATATCTTAGGATCTAAATGTCTGGAACTATAACCGATGTACATTTTAATTTTAAATAGCGGTTGTGCTTCCCACATCTGAAAAAGTTGTTTTCTTTTTTCTTCAGAAAGTTCACTCCGATAGCTTCTGAGACGTTTCTTGATTATTCTGATAAAATTCTTATCTATTGCTTGAAATACTATGAAAAATCTTAATGTGGATGAAATCTCAGATGTAATTTGGCATATATTTTTAAAAATCGGCAGTATATTGGGAAATGGAGCTTTCGGTAATTGTATTACTTTTAAATAAGTGGTGTTCCCAAAAAATTCTTTTAATGAACACTGACGGCTTGTGATTTTGCCGTCAATATCGGTAAATTCGCTTTTCAAGTTCTGAAGCGTCGCCTCCGCAAATGCCGTTGTTTGAGTTTGCTTTCTCGCATGTGTGCTGAATTTCAATGCTATGCCTTGTTTTAAAAATACATCCAAATATTGTGAGTTTTGAGGAGATTGGATGAGAAAAGATTTGAAATCTTCAGACATCCAACCTGGTTTATCTGAATAATAACTTTTTTCTTTATTATACTTGGCGGGTTTTGTGGTAATTTGCACCTCCGCTCTCCAAAAAGCCAGTATATTGAGATAAAAGAAAGGAGAAAGGAGTATTAATCTTAGAGTTTTCAAGAAATTATTTAGAGTATATTGAAATACTGGGTCAATTAGATATTTTAGGTTCAAAAAAACGAAGAAAGACAATATTGCCGATTCAACATAAAACGGATCATCAATAAAATAACTGAATACAACTGAACTAACGATATGTAACGCTAAACTGATAATAATTAAAACTGCATTTATGTTGTTGTGTTTAGTGTAGAAAATCTCATCTTTTCGCCTTTTATCGCTGTCTTTATTAACTGCTCTTGTGTTTATCTTTGCAACAATGATGAAAGTGAGAAGAAAAGTCTCTATTTCAAGGCAATTTACGTATAGATATTTGCTAAGAATTTCTAATAAAAACGATTCGCATCTATAACCAAAGATTATTAAACCAAAGATTATTAAACCAAAAATCACGGCTTTTAGTGCTTGTTTTCGCAGTTTTACCAGCAATAAAGTTGAACTAAGTAATACAGTACTATACAATACACATTTATTCCATTTGCTGAAAAAGTTAAAGATGAGTACGAAATTCTCTTCGGTATTTTTTAAGACGATTTTCTTTAATTCATAAGCCAAAGGAACAACAGCCCCAATATATAAACATAGAACAAATACGTTTTTTGCCCTATATTTAACATACAGGATTATCCCTAAACTGAGGAAGAGGAAAAAAAAATGCGAACTTGCGGGATCAAAAATCATTTTACATACATTTATCAAGATATCAAATGTATTATCTAATATCTCTTCGAAATATTCGTCCAATATTTTCTGCATTATTCAAATCCTCTTTTCTATTGAGGAACTGAATAATATGAGCGTGGCGGTTGATCGGAAGGAGTATCAGTTATAATTTGATCTTTGAAAACCATTTATCATATCCGTGTCTCATGAGTATTTTCACAACTTCGGACGCGTCAGGTGTACGTATATCATCGGTATTATAACCGAGAAAGTCAAGTACTTTTTCCACTTTTTCGTAATCTTCGGTATCTCTGTTATATTTTAATGTAAAATTAATTAAAATATCTTTTTTTTCGGGTTTCGTTTTTTTTTCTGAGCCCATACTCATAATTTCAATTCCGTTTTTATAAGTTTTTCGAATTCTTACGAATATTCGAACTTGTTATAAAAATGTAATGATCATAGTTTTGATAATCATTATAATTTATATAGATATTAGAAATATTTAAATTCATAGAATTTGATCAATTATTTATCCGACAAAAACCGACATAAATTGTTAGGATGTGTTATGAAAGATGAAATCAAGAAGAAGAAGAAATCAAGAAGAAGAAATGAAAAAGGAAAATGAAAATGCCAAGTATCATGGCAATATGAACCATAATCGAGGAGTTGACCTTTCTAAAATTGAAAAGCATACGTCGCTTCTATTCAATAAGATTGATTTTCAAAACTTCATGGGGGTGGAAAAATGACGTTATGCGAAGACAATGATTTAACATCTTATGATTTAGGACCTGCTACTACAAAGCGATTAATTGAAGCGGGATATACAGCTAAAAGCTTGTTACTTGAAACTCACGAGGCAATTTCGAAGAAGACAGGACTTGGGTTACGATCGATTCGTATTATTTTAAAAAAAATTAACTTGTCGCTCACGAAAATATCTACCGCTGATGTCATCTGGGAACAGCGAAGAAAACGCCCCCGACTCTCGATAAATCGATGTATTGATGACATATTGGGAGGAATCGAAACTGGTGGAATCACGGAATTCTTCGGCAAATCAGGTACGGGGAAAACTCAAATCTGCCATCAATTGTGTGTAAATGTTCAGAAACCTCAATCAAAAGGGGGACTGGGCGGAAATGTGCTCTATATTGATGCCGAAGGGACATTCAGACCTGAACGGCTGGTCGAGATCGCCGAACAAGAATCTAAGACCGAATGTAAGACCAAGCATGAAATAGAGTCAATGTTACAGACCGTCTACGTATTAAAAGCCTATAACAGCGATATGTTATCGGACAGCATCCAAAAATTGCACACGACCATAAAAGAAAAAGGAATTAAAATTAAATTGATCATAATTGATAGCGTGTCCTCATTTTTCTTTGAATTTGAAAGGTACGAGGAACAACAGGACTATATTATTAACCTTCTAAATCCGCTGAAGAAATTGTTCGAAATATATCATGACCTTGCCGTTGTTATTACAAATCAAGTTACCGAAAACAAACGGATCTTCTTCGGAGACCCGGTGGTTGCGTTAGGATCACACGCACTGGCTCACGGCGTAACAACCCGCGTATATTTGCGGAATTATAGCATGGACACAAGCAACAAATTCATTGCCAAATTGATTTCAAGCCCAAATCTTCCCGTTTCTGAAGCGGTCTATTATATAGACAAAAGCGGTATTGCTGACAAATGCCTACCAGTGTGTAAAAAGGTTGAGGATGATACCTTTTCGGACGTTAAACGATTCTTGAATGAAATGAAAAACGGATCTCATGCAGATTCAAAATTTAACAATGAAATATATTCATAAATTATAGAAAAAACGAGATGATTGAATTGCAATGTGCAGATCTCCTATATATTTTTCATGCTATACGAGTTACAGAAAAAGCCATAACCTTTTTGGAGCAGAAAGGAATAACGAAGGACTTTAAACTTGGATTGGCGGTTAAGGACCTACAAAGGTTTCATAAATTTTGTAAAACTCCTGAGGACGAGAGAGACATGATTACATTATTCGCTCAAGAGGTAAATCCGATGATGCTCTGTCATCTCTTGCTTCGCTTTATTTTTTTGAGGGATTTATATGCTGATTTTGAAAATACCTGCGATGAGAATGACTTGTTTTATGTGGAAGCATATAGAAATTTACTCGGTATTCATCCATATTCTGTAAAACAAGATTTTGCAGTCGGCAAAAACATAGCGAAATTATATCGGACTTATCAGGTTGAAGATAACGGTAATATTAAAGAAAGTTTTGAGCAATTTAAAGCAGAAATTTTTGCAACGGAGGAATATCAACGTCTTAAACACGAATTACACGACAAACAATTGTTTCTGAAAGGTCTATTGCATGTTTTCCTGCGAAAGCCCGTTGATTTAGGAGATGTGTAACCTTGAAGAAATACCAGCGATATAAACTTATGATTGGCATATATCACCACAAGCTTGGTCCTATATTAATTTCGCCAAAAA
>WJKO01000577.1 GCA_014729055.1 Promethearchaeota archaeon
ATCTTATCAAGAGCATTTAATCCCAATATTCCGATAATATTTTCATTAGACTCCAATATTTTATTGTATAAATTTGGCGATATCCAAGGTAAACAACCTGTAATTATGAGATTTTGATTTTTTTTTAACTTTATTTCTTTTATTTGATATAGTATTTTATGTTCAGTTTGAGACTTAACCCCACAAGTATTAATAATAACCGTCTTAGCATGAGTTAATGAACACGGAATATAACCAGCGGATATTAATTGATTTTTAAAAATCAAACTCTCAGCATTATTAAAAGTACATCCATAAGTTATTATGTGGAAGGATTTTTTAAATAACATAGAAACGACCTGTGAAGGTATTAAAAAGAAATATGCTTCGGCCGGGAAATTCGAAACAATAACCTCAGCTATTAATTTTTTCGAACCCGGGTCGCAAGGGTGAGAGCCTCACATGCTTGGCCAAACTACACTACCGAAGCTTAAATTTTTATTAGATTAATTAAAGACAAAATTTTAAATTTTCCTATTTAGAGTAGAAATCCAGATCTTCTTATAAGCATTAACAATTTGTAAAGTGATAGTTTTTAAGTTTTCTGAAGAAAGAGAATCCATTAACATTTCATAATGAATCAATAGGTTATTCTCTTTGTCTATTGTGACTTTAGGTCCGAGGATTGTATTGTTAAATCTTAATAATTGTTTTAAAACATCTTTAGATTCTGAAATTTCTCCTAAATTTCCAATTTTGGAAGAAATTTTTATCCAATCTTCAGTATCATCTAAATAGATAAGTAAAATGGCTGATTTTTCATTTTCGATTTTCCAAAAAGAGTAAAATACCCTATCCTTTTCTTTAAATTTAAGACCCGTCTCTTCCAATGCTTGTTTTAATAACATTAATTGACTCATAAAGAAATAAACACCTAAGAATTTAATAGTTTATAGGTCTTAACCAATCTCTCTAGTATAACTGAAAGATCCATCAATTGATTTATTTGATTAGATTTCTTAAGCATCTGAATAATTTTATTTATTGATTCGCTTAATACCCCAATATTTATATTTGATATTGATTTTATCTTAGAACTCTCTCCTGTTTCAGCCATAGTCTCGATGGATTCTATTGTTTCGTTTCTGTTGGTATTATCTTGAATTATAACCTCTCTATTGCAGGCGGGACAAATAATTTTTGAACTTTTTAACCTATACAATATGTTATCACATTTGGGGCAAGTCAAATCCAGCATGGTTGCCCCATTCCGTAATAATTGTGCCATTTTCTTGATTACTTGGTCATTTTGATCAGGTGCCATTATTTTCACGATAATTTTCGCTTAATTTTTTTAGAGTAATTAAATACATATTATTTAAAAATATTAAATTTTTCTGGTATTAATTATGTTTTCAGATTTTCCAAAAAAAAGTAAGATTAAGGTTGTTTTGCCTAGTTCCATCTTAATAAATGACAATACCTTACTATTAAAGACTTTAAAAATGGGTTATATTTTTCGAATTCTCAGCATGTTTAAGATAAACGAGGTAGTTTTTTATAACGATGGAACCTTAACAAACGATATTGAATTTATGGAAACATTGATGAATTATTTAAAAATCCCACCGTATCTAAGAAAATCAACACAAAAAAAAGAAAATCTGAGATATGCTGGAGTTCTATCACCTGTACAAACGCCAAATCATATAGGTGTTGAGGTTGAAAATTATGTCTATAAAGAAGGAATAATTAACAAAGTAACTCAAGATGAGAAACGAGATAATTGTACATTGGAAATTGATGCAGGGCAAAACAAACCTTCTCTAATAACTTTAAATAATCAATCAGATCATCAATACAGAAAGGATGAGAAAATTATTCTTGAAATTTCCAGTGATTCAACAAGACCAGCGATAGATGAAGAATTAGAATATTGGAACACGCAATTTTTGTTCTTAAATGCCCCAATTAAAGATCTTCTAACTGAAGAAAACTCTGTCAATCAATATATTATCGCAGCAAGCAGATCTGGTGAAAATATCGACTTAAACATATTAAATGATTTAAGAAAATCACTTAAAAATGTCGAAAGAATTTACATACTATTTGGTCCACACAAAGGTTCATTTCGAGATTACTTGAATAATAAGCAGATTCCAAAAGATTTAATAAATATTTGGCTCAATTTTATCCCCGACCAAGGAACAAAATCAATCAGAACTGAAGAAGCTTTACATGCGGCATTATCTATTTTAAACATTCTAAATTAAATTAAGAAAATTCATTTTCAATTCTTTCATTCTTAATCAAATGCGTGATGTATCCTGCAATCCTATTTCTTACTACTTTTGATTGTAACACTAAAAATTCATCCAATAGCTTTTTATTTTCTTCAAATATATTGCTGAAAACATTTGGATATTTTTCAATCAATTCCTTCGAAATTTTCTTAATAAATACTGGTCTTACCCTACCCATTACTAACACTTATCCTTAATTTCTTTAATTGAAGTAAATAATTAAAATTTTTCTTTTATGAGTAGTTTAAAAAGTTAATTGTGGAATAATCATGAATAATAATGAACTGTAAAAGCCGCTCTATGTTATTTACTTTTTGCGTCGCAATGTTATTTCTAATGTTTAACAGCTTAAAAATTGAATCCGAGGTTGACTTAGGGTCATTATATATAATAAATCCTCATAGTAGTGAAGGTTATGAATATGAATGGATCACTACTGATAAAAACTCATATTCAATTTTTGAAAACATAAATGCCACTTTTCATTATTTGGAGCCATTTGATCAATCTTGTTATTTTACGATTGCAATATCAAACGCGGATCCCGAAAAGACTTTTGAACTCTACTATGAATCTGGTCCCGTTAATTCATATAATGATGGAGGGTGGATTAATGATACATATTTATTAACTATTAAAGACTATGAGCTAAATATTCCCGAAAACGGTGAATATTATAACATTTCATTGCTGAATTACGAAGTTTTAAACCCAGATCCTACATTCTGTGCTGAAACAACGGTATTTATAGAGAAAGATCCTATATCTTATAATTGTAATACTAATAATTCTGTAATCGAATATCATGACGAATATAAAATTGAATTAGAAATGTATTCGGAAAGAAACCAATCCATAAAATTTGCTAATGAAAAAGTATACTACAATATAACTCAGAATTCAATTGCTGTAAATACTAGTGAGATTATTTTTTCCAACGAAGAAGGTAATGTAAATATAAGTATTGAATCTTCTTATCTTCCTCAAACAGGGAATTATACTATCTGGATATTTAATAATGAGAGTATTCACTTTAACTATTTTTGTATCAGAATCTGTATTGAAGTAATATCTAAACAATTATATCTTTATCTTGATGCCGAAACTCCCGAAAGTATGTTAGTAAATCGTTTTAATCAATATACAATTCAATATCCAATATGGGTTTATTTGAAAGATGCTCAAGATGTGTTTTTCTTTAATAGTGAGATCCCTATTGAGATTATTTATAAATCAGAACGCTATATATTTAGCGAATATCAAGATAATCTATATGGATGTAATCTACATCTTGATAACATCGAACAGAATACATCGATAGAGATACTTATAAATAACTCCAATTACATTTGTAATACTTTAAATGTCCAATTAAATGTTTCCAAGCGAAATTTAACATTTGATTACTTCTTTCCTGAAGAACAACTGTTATCGACAACACAAAACTTAAAAAATGAATTTTTAATTGTTGATCTTCAAGATTATGGCAATATATCTACTGTCATGGACAAACTACTCGTAAAATATTATCTTAGTAATACTTGGTTTAATTTCAACGGAGAAATTCACTTATCGGAGGATTTATACACTTTAACATACAGTTTTTCACAGATGGTAGATTTTGGCTTTCTACCAGGTCAGTCTATTTTATTTAAAATTTGCTTTGTTTGAAATGAGGTTTTTTATTCTAAGAATTCATCATCATTTATAATCGAACTACAAAAAATAGTAAAGGATGATCCTATTAAAGAGAAGCTGGATCCAGAGGTGTACATTTTACTAGGTGGAGCGTTAATTGGTAGTTGCAGTCTACTGACATTCAAATACTTAAAAAATAAATATAAAAAAACATATGATTTAAGCGAAATAAAAATTTAAGGTATATGGAGCTTATACCCGCCCTTTTGTATAAATTCGAGTTACCTCAAATTTATTTGAACATCAGACTATTCAGTATACCTACCCGCAAATCCTAAGACTTACTGGTTATTTTACCTTTCTCGAGGGTCATAATTCGTTTCATATTAAATTCTGTATTTAATCAGTTTTGCAACCTCATCTTTATACAGATTTAATTTCGTTTCTCTTATTAGAGGATGGTTTTCACCATGATCTTCTCAGATCGCCCTTTAAATACGAGGGACGAGGTTCCTCATTATTAGATAATAACGTTAGTTCAAGGCTCCTATACCTTGGGTATAATGATCAAAAATGATCAAATAAACCATTTATTATTTGGATAGATCCATATTTAAATTTAATGCTAAGTTTTTGCATTCACATCACGAATTATCGATGATCCACAGCTTATCACAATCAATATCTTTTAAAAAATGATCTGAGAGGATTATCTTGTCTTGTTAAGTTTTAGATAAGTTCTAATCTAAAATCTATGCTTTGAATAATTGGGGTTATTTGTTTAATATTTTGTCGACAAAACAAAATAGTACATTATAACAAAAATTGAGTGTGTTTACTTTGAGATTTAATTATATTGAAGAGGAATTTACAAAAAAATCCTACTTTTTAGATGAAACCGTCTTTGATAGTGACTATATCCCTAAAAACTTGCTTCATAGAGAAAATGAGCTAATAATTCTGTCAAGAATTTTTTTACCCCTAATAAAGCAACCTAATTCCACATCTAGGAAGTTAATCGTCACAGGTAATATTGGTGTCGGTAAAACCGTAACTTTACACAAATTTAGCGATATGTTAAAAGAATCTTCTAAACTGAGAGGAATAAACTTTGAAGTCGTTCATATCAATTGCAGAAGTCATCGAACATCATATCTAATTCTGACTAAAATCGTTAAATCTTTGATAAAAGATATTCCAGAGCGAGGGTTATCTCCTAGCGAATTATTAAATTCATTAATGGAAGTTCTTAAGAAAACCAATACACATCTATTGTTGATTTTGGATGAGATGAGTATTATATTGAACAATGATGTTGATATCTTGTATACTCTTTCAAGAGTAAATGAAAGTAATATATCTAAGAGAAAATATTTATCCTTAATTTGTGTTGTTAAAGATGTTCATATGTTAAAATCTCTTGATGATGCAACTCTCAGCACGCTTCAAAATGAGATAATTCATTTTAAGAACTATACAAAACAACAAATCTTTGACATAATCATTGATCGAATTAAATTGGGGGTGAGACCAAATATAATTTCAAAAGATATTATAGAAATGATTGCAAGGATGACAGCGAGGACAGGTGATATGCGTATGGCTTTAAAATTAATAAAAAACTCCGTTTTATATGCCGAAAGACATGATTTAAATTCTGTATCACCTGAAGCGGTACGAGTTGCAAATGCTGAATTTTCGCCCTTAAGCAGAGATGATTTAAATAGATTGAATTTACATGAGTTACTAATATTTAAAGCAATTTGTAATGTTTTACAAACGCAAAATAAGAGATATATACCAATTAAGATAATAGCTGAAGAGTACAAGATTTTGAGTGAAAATTTAGGTGAACAACCCCGATCTAATACACAGATATGGGAATATATACAAAATCTCAAAAATCTTGAACTGATTTCTGTTAAAATCTTAAATAAGAATATTAAAGGTAGAAAATCTATGGTTAGTGTTCAAAACTATTCAATTAAAACAATCCAAGGGGAACTAAAAAGAATTATCAAGGAAAGGAGCTGAATTCTGTGAATGAATTTGAAGAAAATGAGTTAGAAATAAGCTTAGTCAATATTTTATCTCCGAAAGGAAGGGTTAAGATATTAGAAGTATTAGCAATGAATGATGAGCTCAATATAACAGAAATCATAAGGAGAACTTCATTAAATCATACTTGTGTTTCAAATCATTTAGATTTCTTGAAGAAAGTTGATTTTATCCAAGAGAAGAGATTTGGACGAGTTAGAATATATAGATACAAAGATGAAAACATAAATGCCCATGCATTAAAAAAATTGATCGAATTGTGGAGTTATGAATGAATTGCCCTCTAATTTATATATTGAGACTGTTTGCTTAGTAGTTTTGTTAGCTATATTATCATTATATACCATAATTGATTTAAAATATAGAAAAATTAGAAATAAATATATAGTAATACCATTTTTATTTGGAATTTTAAAAACAATCAATGAAACTTTTAGTATCGGGGTATACTATTTAATTTCTAAGTTTTTAATATTAATAATCCTATCAATTATCTTCTTGTTTTTTTATTTCACACAGTTAATTGGGGCTGCAGATTTTAAAGTAATTATGATTATTTTTCTTATTAGGAATCCGATACTTTCGTTTGGAATTACACCTTGTAGTGATATTTTACAGTTTATAATGTTTTTCTCACTTTGTTTCTTAATAATTCCTTTAGCGACTTTATCCAGAAATTGCATTGAATATTATAAGAGTAGTTTTTTGCGTGAATTTTCTTTCTCGGAGAAAGTTTATATTTTTTTATTCACCAAACGACAATCTTTAGTTCAAAGTAATAGTTTCGTTCGTATTATTTTAAGATTAAACATAAAAAATAACTTTCATAAATTGCATTTTGAGGTTGGAAACAAAATTCTAATGCAATGTTTAACAGTAAGAATTTTTCCCGTTCTTTTATTGATAAATGTATCTTTCATAATATCAATTATCGTATAATTGATAAACTAAAAGTCCAAGAAATTAAAGAAATCTGATAGAGCACTATTTGACCAGTCTAATATTGAAGTTATTATGCTTATTATTACAACAAACGCTATTAGTGAAAAACCAATAATTAAGCTATATTCAATGATTGAACCTGCTCTATTATCCACAATAATCTCTTTTATTCTTTTCTTTATTTTGATTTTTCCCATGTCAATCAACAGTGTATTTTCAATTAACATTAAAAAGGAACCGTTTTTTTCAAAATTTTAGCAATTTTTAAAATAATCTGAAGTACAAAGATAGCGATGGTTGAAAGCACTAATAATAAATTTTCATCAGAATTATCTCAAAACACTAAAAAAGATGAGAAGAAAACAAAGGAAATTATTGATACGTACGAATTGGAAGATTTTCCTGTCTATAATGTTGTAATTGAAAAAACTGAAGATGAAATAGAGTACGAATATACTATTTTTGAAAAAATAGGTAAGCGATCCTCAGATGTATACGAGAAAATTATCAGTTTTATCCA
>WJKO01000578.1 GCA_014729055.1 Promethearchaeota archaeon
GCTCTTCATTTAAAATTGTTTTAATACAAGTAGGGCAAAGCGCATCACCTCTGAAAATTTCTAATTTTATCCCATTGCCAACCGTATCACGTGGCGTTGCATCAGCAGAGGAAACCGTCTCATAATCAGCACCTCGTCCACCACAATACTTACAATAGCCAAAAATAGTTTCAGGAAATGACATGCAATACCCCCCCTTGTATAAATGATTACGACAATTTATGACGAACTACCGCCAGCTCGTGACCATACTCTCCAATTTTTAAGTAATACCCCTATACGAATATCAATAGATGCTTTATATCCCCTGTTATTGTCATCTCTAAAGAATCGAATTTCAGGTCGTTGTCTTTCATGAAACTGAAAATCCATTGATTGACGTTTCCCTACATAAAAACCACCATTGGTGTTAATATCTGTTAAATAATCCCATGCAATAACATCAACTAACTTGTAATAAGGGTTTTTATCATTAAGTTGAGAATTAGGAATACCACGAGATGTATCAACAATTCGTTCTGCTTGAAAACGATCTGCACCAGGATATACAAGTAATGTATCTGCTGGGTTTGCAACTACTCTGTCTCGTTCGTCTCTGTTATTTACAGAAGTATGACGATTATATATAGTTTCGAAGTTGTCTGGTGTAAGCGTAAGACCTGCAACAGAATTAAAATAAGTGCCGCCACCTTTGGTTGCACGTGCATTTCCTGTAAGATTAAATAATGGGAAACTATCATAAAGAAGATCACCACTATTATCGGTATTGCCTGAATGAGTTCCATTAAATACCCAATCTCCTGCAAGTGTTCCACCTTCATTAAATACTCGTGAACCCATTTCTTCTTTTGCAATTCTCACCGATTTTCCCCATGAGTTTGCAAGGGAATTAAGAAGATTTCCCAGTTTTACCGTATCTTCAACGGATTCTTTGGTAAGTGAAATACCATCACTATATGTCCAGTATTTCACTAAAAACTCCCATCCTTGAATCGGACTCTTATAGTTGATGTCTTCGCCTTCAACAGTATGACGCTTTAAATCTCCTGCACCCAGTAATTGAGTAACCTTATCACCTGCACCTTTTACATCATTTCTTAATTTATATATTTTGTCATATTTTGTTTCTATTTCTTTGTACCCTTCATATTCAGCGGCATACATATCTTTTGTATACAACGCTAATTGATCTGCTCTAATTCCAGCCATAGTTTAACTCCTTGTTTTTTTAAAAAAGTGAATAATATTAGCTTCGTAATTCGCTACTATTAAGCGTCGGCGCCTGCACCTGTTCCCCATACTGCTGGGTTGATCATTACATCAACATATTGATTGTTATCTGCATCTCCGCCCACAACAATTAATGTGTTTTCCGTAGATGCGTCAAGTTGCGCACCTTGAATATTGCTTGAAACAGATATATCACAATAATCACCGATCATTCCTGCGGCATATGTTCCTGAATTTACAGGGATTCTATAGACAGCGGTCAAATCAATGATACAATTGAAAACTGTTCCTGAATCCGGTGCAGTAGATGCGCCTGGTGCTTCTAAAAATCCAAATATCTGCCCAGAACCATCTACATTAAGTTTTGCAGAACCATCATCCATATAGACAAATTTTCCACTTTTTGCAGAAATCACCTGGCTTGCCGCAATTGCAACAGGAACAGATACTTTTCCACCGTGTCGGTGTCCGTATTTTAATTCTTTATAAGTCATAAAATTTCTCCTTATTTATAATCAATTTGTAATATCTTGTTTTGTTTGTTTTAAATAGTCTTTATAAAACTGAATGATTTGTTCTTTGGTTAACCCCATTTCTCCAAACATCTCATGTGCGCGTTGCATATCTTGTTCTGATAACGGAGTACTTGCCTTTTTCAATACAGGTTTTTCCGTACCTACTGGCTTTTTTGCACCCAATATTTTTGCTTCCTCTAATCCACGCTTATACCCTCGTTCTTCTGCACCTTTAATATCTCTCTCATAATGTTTCCCTTTTACATAGGTCAATATATCTTTGATATCAAAAGCAGAACTTACAAGTTGTGTATCAGGAATTTCCTGTAAAAGTGGTTTAATATCTGCTAAATATTTGTTATTATCAGAACTCACAATATCAGAGATAATTTCAACTCGTTTTTTTGATGCTTTCTCCGCAATCTCTCTAATTCGTTGACTGCGTACTTTCTCTTGCTGTGCATTTACTTCCGAACGTGCAAGTTTCCAGACTTCATCATCTTCCAAGTCTTCTGTTTTCTCTGGGTGTGCTTCTCGATATGCTTCGGTTAGCACTTTTTGTGCTTCATCTGGAGTATATTCTTTCCCATTCAGCACTACTTTTTGAGGATTTAAAAAGTTTTCTTCAAGACGTTCCTGAAGAAGTTTATTCTGTAATTCAAGTTTTGAATATCCAGATTGTTGAGAACGATGCGCACGTGCAAGTTTATAAATATCGTTGTTATATTTGTCTGCAATTGCAAACTCACCCTCTATCACTTCCCTTGCTTCTTCTTCACTCATGTTGTTCTCTTGTGCATATTCAATGACAAGATTATCCATGCGTTCTTTTCGTGCTTGTTTTTCTTTTTCCGCTTCTTCAGCTTCTTCAGCTTCTTGTTTTTTCTTTTCTTCCTCACTTAATTCTGGTGGGTCTTGGTCATCACCATCACCGTCATCATCACCTGAATCTTCATCTTGACCATCATCATTGTCTTTCTTTTTGTCGTCATCGTCTTGGTCTTTTTCTTGCTCATCATCAGGGTTTGTCTTAGGATCATCACCATCTTGACCGTCAGGATTGTCGTCAGGAGTGTCGCCACCAGTATCAGGTTTTTGACCTTCATCATCACCTTTCTTTTTCTTTCCTTCGATCTCATTTATAGCATCTTGATAAATTTGATCTTCCTGCTCTGGTGTTAATTCGTCCTGATCTTTCCAATCTTCATAATTTCCAGAATTATCTTTTTTTGTCATAATTGACCTCTCTTGTTATGGGTCGGTTTCCCGAGTTCCATTTGGGTTTTAGTTAATTGAAGAGCTGCATACACAGGTTTCTTCACATGTATTCATTAAAAAATCCCTTACCTGCTCATGCAAGTAAGGGATTCGTGATCCTCTACTGAAAATACCAATAAATTCAATTGTCAAAGACCGTATCATTTTATGTATCTATTTTTTTCTTCCTTTTCCTTTTTTGTGTCCTTTATGTCCTTTTTTACATGGCATTGTTTATCCTCCATTCTTCGATTACTGCTTCTAATAAAATTAAGTAATTAATCATATCGCCTATTTTCTCGTCTACCAACTCTTTATTACTCCAATCAAGACGTTTATTTACAATATCATCAACACTTACTAAATGCTTTAATGCCATACCCCATAGTGCTTTTGCCATTGTGTCATCTATCATGTTTGAGGCAATCCTAAAATTATGTAACCTATCATGGTGACAACTGTATTCTTTTGCTTTATTTCCCAATATATCTTGTATCTTTTTTATTCTTTCGTTTAATAATTGGTTAAATTTCTCTGAATCTAATTTCATCATAACCGTATCACTCCGTATCAAAGTACTTTTTGTAATTGTTTATAAAAATCACTTTTTAAAGCATAGGTAAGATCAACCATATGAGAAACATTAAAATAAGATAACAC
>WJKO01000579.1 GCA_014729055.1 Promethearchaeota archaeon
AAAAATTATGAAAAAAGAGCGTCAAAAAATGCGAACAAGAATAGAAATCAAAAATAACTTATGTGTGTAAATTATGTCCAAAAACAACAATAACCACCCAAAAAATAGAACAGAACGCGTGTTCATCGAAGCAATTGAGCAACTTGTAGAAGATGCCAACGGGCGATGCGTGTCTATAACCGCACAAATAGTAAGAAAAACACTCTTAGACCTGCATCCGAATAACGCTCAAATAACGTCGAATAAGATTGCAAACATCCTTCAAACCTATATGGACGAAAAATTCCGAGAAAAATATAAAGTAATACAACAGAGGCGTTCCAAACGGTACCTCGTACAGATTCCCATATCCAATTCATAAATCTTCTAATAAAAAGAAATATGGTCGAATAAAATGAAAAAAGATAATAACATGCAACTTGAAATCGGGAGCATTTGCTACACAAGAGGTGTTACAAAATTAAAAGTTACAGGCAAAGCTAACGGAGATTATCCAGTAGTAAAAGTGTTAGATGCAGGGTCAAAAAGCCCATATAAGCATTATATCGGCAAAGAAATGGAAATTCCACGCAGAAAACTGAAAACTACCTTAAAAAAACCGAAGCCAAAAGTAAACCCCGTAACAAAGATTAAAAATATATTGCTTAAGATAAGCGAATCGACCACTGACCATATCATTAAAATTGATTATACAGAACTTTATAACAAGGTAAAGAAAAGATACGGGAACCTCAAGACTATTGCGGAATTAAAATCGGTAGTCGTAGTAAACAAACCGAGATTACACATTTACATGACAACCCGAGACTTCTTCTTTTTTAAAAATTTTACGCACAGCAAAAGATACAAGAAACAACAAGTCGTTATCAGTAGCATCAATTTTCTGATACGCGGGGCGGAATCAACCCACATTACGCTGACGTCTCGAAAGATTATGAAGGTTATCAAGAGTGAAATTGAAACCGACCTTCGGATTACGCCTCAGTTTATCGCATTTTTTCTAAAAGACTATCTACAAGAGAAATATAAAGATAACTGCAAGATCGTGAAAAAAAACAGATCCAAGAGGTACCATCTACATTTACAAGAATAGGGGGATAGAATGAAGAATGAAGGATAATTATGAGGTTATCTTAGAGTATCTGAGGCATTACAAGGGATCTTGTAGGAGTGAGATTGTTAAATCTACGGGAATTCCAAGAACTACTGTATATGATAATCTATTTCGCATGTTAGAGAAGGATATTGTAGAAAAAGAACCCCAGAATAATGGTAAAGGAAGACCACTAACTATTTGGAGAATAAAATAACAAAACAACAATAAGAATTAGAAGTTGACTTAATTGATAGCTAAAAAACAAGTTTTAATCATATTTGGGTCTAATTGGAATAAATTTTGGAATTATTCCAAGAAAGATTTCACCATAAAAGTAAGTAGGTTTCGACTAACATCTTCTATATGACAGCTTGTTAATTTTAAGAAATTAATACTATTTATGCAGTCAAGATTAGATGCTAAGGACATGTCAATTAGTAACGATCCGCACGAATAGAATTATTAAAAACAACCAGAAAAAATAAAAACGTAGGTTTAGAATGTGAATAAAAGGTCAGTAAATTTTAAATTTACAAAAGTCAGAATTATATTTATATTAGAAAAATATAGAGGGGAGAAGAAAAAAGATGGGTTTTTTAAATGCACTGAAGGACGAGTTTGAAGACTTGAATGAAACAAAGATTCTGACCACCTACGAAAGAACATTAACAACCGGGTCCGAAACTAGGGAAGTGACCACTAAACAACGATCATTTAGAAGAATTTACATGCCAATCTTTACTTCACTATTATTTATAGCGTGGTTTATCGGGTGGGTTTTCAACTATAAGAGAGCTATTGAAAATTTCGACAATTTTTGGTTATTTTATTGGGGGCTCTTGTTTTCATGGGTATTTATTCTATATCCGACCATGAAGTCTTGGATTAATTTGCATCAAGATTTAACTAGTGATAATGCAGTAAACAAGATTTTTGAAGACCTTTTTATCCCAAAGTTCAGTATTCTCGCATTTATGACGTGTTTTTTGCTTATTTTCTATACGAATCTGATCAGACAATATTACATGGTAAATTCGGAATTGCCCGTTGATGAACTCATTGCAAATCTCCATAATGATCTCCCTCCTGCTTTGATTCTCTCCGTATCTCTCATTCTGTTCTTTATAGGGTTCACCGGGGTTGATCCTCTTTCAAAAATACAGAAACAAGATGAAATATTACCTACGAATGAAAACCTGTTGAAATGTTTTCCGTTATTAAAGAGTTACCTTATATCCATTGAAAATACAGTAGAAAAGTTTAGTAACACACTCGTATCAACCAGTGAGAACCTCGCTAAAAGAATCGGAGATTTTTCACAAGATTATCAACGGTTTAAAAAAACCTTCAATGGATTTTTAGATAATCTTTCTGATCAACCTGACAATTTAATCGCTCAATCGAATCAAAAAATAATATTAGGAACAATCGCTGCTGTTATTTTTATTCCGATGTTATTATACATCCCTGTTTTGGAATCAATTTTGGGTTTAGGCGTTAACGCGATTATTGTGTATCTTCTAGGAAAACTGCTTTCAAATGGGATCGGTACTAAAATAGGATACAATGTGATTCAAAATATGAGGAGTATTTCAAAGTCTCTATTTACGAAGATTGATGAATTATTGAAAGATGCTGAAGATGTAACTGCTATCAGTGAAGAAATAGTTCGTAAACTGGACGAAAATATCAAAAAATGGTTTAAAAAATTTAAAAAATCAAATTTTTTGGATTTTCTTCCACCTGATATTTCTGCCCTCTTAACAATTGGTCTTTTTTCGTTCATAATAATGTTCTTATTACCAATTCCGCTGTTATTGGAATCATCCTGGTATCAAGTTATTCAATGGTTTGTCGTTTATTACTTTTCTACACAAAAATAAAAAGAATGGTGTGACAATCTCTAAAAAAATCTTATAATACAATTAATACAATTGTATGAATAATATAACCATCTCTATCGATACTCGTATTCTGTTTTTTACTACATTAATTTCTTTTGTGATCGTTCTCATAGTAACTATTATTTAGAAATGAAGAGAATAAATCTAGTTTTTTAAAATGTCCCATCTGTTAATACTGCAAATGTTAAGAATTTGATTATACAATGATGTTTCTTTAAAACACTCAAAATTATAAGAGATTCTCAAATTGCTCTCAATCTTTTCTCTATTTGGAGGCATACATTTATTTTTATTGCCAAAAATATTTTTAAAAAGAAAAACCAAATATTGAGTTACATCATGTCCTCTACAAATTTGATTGATCTCAAAATTGTTGCTCATTAATTCTTTGATTCTTTTTTCAAAATATTTCTCATCTATGGTTTCTTCAAGATCAAATACCAAGTTAGATTTTTCCAGTATGTAATCATCTGAATTTTTAAGGACATGTTTAATTAATTTTTCCATTTTTATTTTTCCATTATTATCTGTTATTTCATTAAATTCAATTTTGTTAAGATCTAAAAAATCAAACCGACTATTCTTATGAATTAAATATCGGAAATAACCTATTTTAGAACATTCCTTTAAAATAATGTAAGAAATATTATCATCTTGAAGCCAATGAGAATCTTGTATTTTTTCTTTATCCATAAATTCAGACATTAAACTTTCAAAAGAGATAGAATCTATCATCATTATTTCTATGTCATGGAAGTCTGTTACCAAAATACAATCGAGAGGGCATTGCTTATTATCAATATGCCAAAAATCTGCATCAATTATGCCAAAAATCATGATATTATTTTCATTTTTCAATTCTTTAACAATTTCTATAACATTTTTTTTTCCTTTAGCTTCCTCAATATTGCACTTTTCTTCATCAATAAATTTCTTGAAAAAACAAATATCTGTAAATCCCTCAACAATTAAATATGGCTTGATTTTATCTGAGTCTTTATATTCATAAAAAGCAACTTCCATCTTAATTTCATTTATCTTATCATTTAATTCCATTGAACCTCTAATCGTCTCCATTGTTTTCCCCTTTTAATTGAATTGTCAAATCCCATCGCTTATTTATGATTTGAGGTGAATGGGTTGCGATTAATATCTCAAAATTTCGAATTTCTAATATTTTTTTTATATCACCTAAAAATCTCTTTTGCCAGGCTACATGTAATGATATTTCTGGTTCATCGATTAAAATTAGAGATTTTTTTCTAACTTTAAATAGTAATTCATATAATAATACTAATTCATGTTGTTCACCAGAAGAAAGTTCGTGAACTTTTATTTCATCATCTTTATTGTTTTTAAAAATAAATCCATGTTTTTTTGAGATGTATAGTTTTTTATAAAGATAATGATCATTAATAATATTCTTTAGTATATCAATTTTTTTTGCTAAATCTTCAAAAATTTTCAATTTTTCTTTTACATCATCAATATAGATAGAGATTACTTTTTCCCAATCTTGTTTTATTTTCTGAATTTGGATTTCCTCTTCCTCTTGTTCAAGTAGTCCTAATTTTTTTAAGTGAATTCTTTTGTGCTCAAGTTTTTCCAGCTCGTTTTCAAGCACACTTTTATCTAAATCTACAAATTCCTCTTCCATTAATCTCTTTGGAAAAGTTCTATCTAACGATTGGGATACATCTGCATATTTAGTTTGCACGAGCTTTATTTCCTCAATTAAATCATCTGAATAATTTCTTACTGCCGAAATATACGCCCCCTCCAATCTTCTATTATACCATTGTTTGTGAGGTGTATAAGTCATTAGTCTCTCAGTTTCAATGAATCTAATTGATATGGGTTTTAATAAATCATCTAACCATTGAATTTTAAATTTTCTTATTTTCGTTTTCAATCTATGAGGCCATAAGTTATGTGATATAAGCTCATTTGAATATTCTCTCAAGAGTTCATTAATTGAGAATATTTCCTTAGTCCTTGAATTTATGTATTTATTTCTGCCAATTTCGTATACATCTGGAATAATGCTTTCGATAATTTCTGGCATTAATCTACGGCGAAAATCTAAATCCAAATCCGATAATGAAAGATCAGGAAGCTTATTTTCTTTTTTATTTATATTATTAGATACATTGATTTCATCTGCATTGTTTCTTTCGATATATATTTCATTACCATTATCCAATTTAAAACTAAATTTTTTAAACGGAAAACTGTAAAAAAAATTAAATTGCTTATTGAACAAACAATCAATTGATTTAAGCATAATTGTCTTTCCAAAACCATTAGGACCATGAATGATGGTTATTTTTTCTTCTGAATTTAGACTTATAATATGATTAAATATCCCAAATAATTTTTTAACCGAAACTTCTACCAATTTCATTTTTTCTCAAATAATATTATTTTTTATTATATATTTAAATAATTGAAAAAGAATTACAGACTGCTTATATTATAAAATCTATTTTGGAATATTACGAGAACGGGAGAAGCATATCTTTGATATGTAAATATTTCCATAATAGAGTTCTGAATTATCTAAACTGAC
>WJKO01000047.1 GCA_014729055.1 Promethearchaeota archaeon
AAACAACCAGAAACCAATCAGAAACTAAGGGGGTAATATGATTGTTGATAAAATATATGAATATTTAAGCGATAAAAATAAAACCATAGACGAGGCTCTTAGGTATGAGGTCGAAAAAATAGCCGGAGTAATATTTAAACGACAATTTATGTCTGAAACAAATGAGGTAGAGAAAGGAACAATAAGATTATCCTCTGTTGGTAGATGTCCTCGTCAAACAGCATATATGTTTCATGGTTTTGAAAGAAATGGAAAGGAGATTGATAGTAGGGCAAGAATCGTATTTTGGACCGGTGATTTAGCCGAAATGACTATTATAGCATTAGGAAAAGCTGCAGGATGTCAAATATATGCATCAGGATTGCAACAACAGAGAATTCATTTGATTGCAAATGGATTTTCTATACCAGGCCATCCTGATGGTATTCATATTGATGATGACAACAAAGTGAGGTTGATTGAGGTAAAATCAATGTCATCTTATGGATTTGAATTGTTTCAGAATAATAAAATTGATTTTTCATATATAGCTCAAATCAATGCTTATATGGAAGCAAAGAAATTAGATGAAACAATAATGATAGCATACAATAAAGATAGTGGTATTCTTTCTGAGAGAATTATTAAAAAGGATGATAATGTTGTCAAAGAAATAAACAATAATATTCTTCTCATCATTAATTCATCTCCTGAAAGTTTGCCAGAACCACCAGGGGAATATGAACCAAATAGTAAGGGTTTTTATGCGTGGCAATGTCTTTATTGTCCATATTGGGGTCATTGCCGAACGGATGCAGAAAAAGTTTTAGTAGGTAAGTCATATAAATTAAAAAGGAGGGACAATGGACTACACAAAGATAAGCACGAGTAATTACGTTTATTTGCCAAAAAATGGCGAAGAGGCTACTTTTCGGATAAAACGTATGCAGTTATCAAAAAGTGATAACAATAAGTACAATTTTACACGGAAGGTTACGGTTGTTTTGCCTGATGGTACGGAAGCAGAGAAGGATGAGCCGATATTGAATCCTGATACAAATGAGCCGTTTAACTTATTGTGCTACTTAAATGATGGCAAAATACTTTCTGTGAGTTCTTGGTTTGCTTTTATTAAAGTATTTAAAGATCACGATGTTCAAGATGGTGACACAATCGTTGTAAAACATCCTAAAAAGGGGGAATGGATTGTAGAAAAGATTGATAAAAGCATTGATAAAAGCGATGTTAAAACCGAAGAAGATATACCTTTTTAATATATCATTTATTTTTTTCATTACGACTTTTTTTATGAATTAAAAAAGAGGTTTTAAATGCAATACCTGTCAGTAAAGAATTTAGAGAAATACCATCCGGGCTATAAAGACCGAACCTTGCAATGGGCAAAAATTTACTTTAAATTAGTTCAAGGGGACCCGGATTTTGAAATGGTCTTAGATGAAACAGATAAATGGAGATATGTTACATTTATACTTCTTGAGCTGTACAACAAAAAACCCACCCCTTTAGACCCAGTCTACCTAACACGCAAAGGCTTCGATTTAAAGAAGCGTAAAATTGATGCGACAATTCAATCATTACGGAACTTTGTTGAAATCCGTAACGAAACCGTAACGGATTCGTTACAGTTTTGTAACGTAGATAAAGATAAAGAAGAAGATAAAGAAGAAGATAAAGAAAAAGATATTGTGCAGCAGAGCTGCACCAATACTTCTAAGCAAAAAACAAAACCTACACCGGACCCTGCTCTTAAACGTGTAATTGACCATATATGTAAGAGCTGGCGCTTGAAGCGAGGAGCAAAGTACCCATTTCAAGCTAAGCACGCTAAGTTGATTCAGGGTCTGTGTAGGCATTATGAGTATAGCGGTGTAATGGCTTTGTGGGATGTTTATTTGGGTTTTTCTGATGATTTTTTTCGAAAGACAGGTTATTCCATTGAAGCTTTTGTAACATCCATGCCTAAACTTCTTGATACTGGATGGAAATCAATTAAGCAGAAATACGAGCATGAAGATAATTTGATTTCCGCAAGTGATATACTTAAAAAGGTCAAATTATGAATGAAATAGTAAAAGAAGCACGTAAAATAGCTAAAATAATCAACAAGATTATTCGAATTAATATGAATATACTTAGTTGGGTTGAGAATGATATTGTACGCGATAAGCTAAAAGAACAGATAAAAGAAGAACAAATTATAGGTCATAGATTACGGGATGAGGTTCCAAAAGCTTATAGTGATCCTAAAGAACGTGATTTATGGTGGAAGACTTTTTATGAAGAGTTGAGGTTTTTAGATGAAAAAGACTCGCTCTAAGAAGCCATCATTAAAAGTATTAAAGAAAAAGGCATGGAAGGTGTTTTCTGAGTATATAAGACGCAGGGACAAAGGTATATGTATTACATGTGGGAAGAAAGATAATTGGCAGCTAATGCATGCTGGACATTTTAAACATGGCAAGCTTGATTTTGATGAAGTGAATATTAATTGCCAGTGTGTATCATGTAATAGATTCAAGCATGGAAGGTTAGATGTTTATGCTGAAAAGCTTATTGAAAAGCATGGTCATTTAGTATTATCTGATTTAGTTAAAAGATCAAATGAAATAAAAAAACACAGCAGAGATGAATTAGAAATTATAATAGAAAAATATGGGAGAAAAATAAATGAAATGGATTAAATTTGTGTTTATTTTATTATTTATGTTGACAATGCTATTTAATTTTATTT
>WJKO01000580.1 GCA_014729055.1 Promethearchaeota archaeon
CAGATATAGATGCCAATAACATCATAAACTTCTTTATTGAGGATGATATGGTAAAAATTAAGGATTATAACAAAGTAGAACCAGTCAAGATTTCTGGATATATACAATACTATTTAGATGTCTTGAAAGAATTGAATGTCACTGAAGACAAATCAAAAAATCAATCTGCAATAAAACTTATGAGATTAGCCAAGACAGATATAAGCGAAAACCTAAAAGGATTTAAAAATAAAATATCTGAAGAGAATTACCTTAATCTTAAAGATGTGGATGAAAATGAGATTGTTGGTCGTGTACTGGATGATTTTAAACCAGTACTTCAAGATCTTTTATTGCTTAATTATTATCTATTCTTGGTTGAAATTGAAAGTGGTTTATTAATTTGCCCAGAATGCAGACGATGGTTCCCAATAATTAAAACTATTCCACGATTGTTTCCTAAAACCATGGACCGACAAGAAATTGATATGGAATTTCAAAAAAAATGGGTAGATTTATTCCCGAACAATGTTGTTTAAGAGATATTCAGATGATGTTTCATAAATTCGTCTAATGAATCATGCGCTTTCTCTAATGCGTCTAAACTCTCCAAGAACACTTCCCTAAAATGGTTTAATCCATGTTTACCGAATGATGTACCATGTACCATGCATACTCCTTTTTCACGTAACAAGAGACGGACAAAATCTTTATCGTTTTTTATATTACCACTTTCATTTATTCTTGGAAAAATGAATAAGGTCCCCTTCGGTTTAACGACATCAATACCTGGTGTTTCTTTTAGTCGTTTATATACGTAATTACAGCGTTTACTCAATTCCTTGTTGTTTTTATCGATAATTTCATCTGAATTGTTTAAAATGGCAGCACAAGCTTTTTGCATTGGTACGTTCGCAGATAATCGTGTTCGGGTCAGCTTGTCCAGATGACTCTTAAGACCCTCAATATAGGTATTTTTTGGATCTATAATATGAAGCCATCCTAAGCGCCATCCAGTTAGTGCATATGCTTTAGAAACACCATTTGAGGTAATTACACATGTATCTTTGGTTAATGATGATGTTGAGTGGAAATCACCTTCATATATAATTTTACTATAAACCTCATCTGAAATAACGATTAGGTCATATTCGGCCGCAATATCGAGGATTTTTTCGACAGTTTTCTTGCTATATACTGCACCAGTAGGATTATTTGGATTATTCAAGAGTATAAATCTGGTTTTATCAGAAATTTTCGTGCGAATGTCATCAAGATCAGGTTTCCATTCTTGATCTTCAATAAGATTATAAGGTACGATTTTTCCATTATAGAGATGCATATAATTAGGATAGAGAGGATACCAAAGGCTTGGAATTAATGCCTCATCTCCTGGATCGATCAAAGATGCAATCGCGTATTGTAAACCCTCAGAAGAACCAAGAGCGGTAAAAATATTTTCCTCTGGGAGAACTACATTATTCTCTTTTTTCTCATATTTAACGATCGCGTCTTTAAGTTCTGACAGGCCGGAAGGATGTGTATAATCATTATACCCTTCATTAACTGCATTGTATAGTTCTTTGAATACTAGTTTATTTGGTTCAAATCCGTAATGAGGAGGATCCCCGATGTTTAAGTATATTATTTTTTTTCCACTTTCTTCGAGCTTTTTTGCCTCTGCAACAATTTCGGTAATCGGATAAGATATAGATTTCACTCGATCTGATAATTTACTGCCCATTCTACCGCTCACTTTTGATTTAAGTTAGGTAATCTAAGGTATTGATTTAAATACTCTTTTTTCCTATATGATCATAACTTGTAAAGGTTCAGGTTGATCAAGTTTGATCACATAAACATAACTTTGATTTAAGATATTCTAATTCAAATCATAATTAAATTGTTATGATTCCGATAAATACAAAAAGACCATGCGCAACTGTTGAGCTCAAGATACTGAATTTCTTTGCTAAAAATGCAAGCATAAACGCCATAATTGTAATAGAAATATAAAACATACCATACCCAGTCAGTGGAAGATAACCCAAGTGAATTCCCACAAACATCAATGAAGAGAAAATAACTCTATTACGTTCATTAAGCTTTTCATATTTGAGTAGAAAACCTCTATAAAACCATTCCTCGTATATGGCTCCGAATCCAAAAAATAATGCAGTCACAAATTTATCTATGGAAATATTGAATTCTGTAATGAGCGTATAATCCGATAACCCCATCATCAGTAGTACGGAAATGACGACTAAGATAACACAGCCCAAAATACCTGCCACTATATCCTTAAAGAGATTTAAATTCTCGCGGAACCAACCGATATAAGCAAAATCCTTTTTTTCTACCTTGTAAAGATATACATACATCAGTAATACGCCCATAATGAATGCTAATATATAGAATATGGGATCCATAACTAGATAGGGAAATGCCCCCATATCAAATACAAGGAGAAAAACACGCGTTAGAAACAACAAAATCTCTATAAGGATGAAGCGATAAATGATCTTTTCGTTTTTCTTTTTCTTTAAAATATTCAAACCGACAAAGGTTAGTAAAATCAAAGGAATAAATGCTATAAAAAACCATAAATTTTCGATTTCAAAAGCCATATTTACTAAAAATTAGCTTTGAATTTAAATTATGAATCTTATCTTAAAATATACAGATTCTTCAAAGAATGTTATAAGAATAGGAATACAATTCGAGAGTTGAAAAAAATGGAAAAAAAATGGAAAATATTGCATTGGATAATTATCATTAATTTTGTGCTTCAAATACTGAATGGAATGTATCAAGTTATACTTTGGGGCGGTGGAATTACATTATTAAGTGGCAGTACCGAATTGACCTTTGATGAAATGGTAACACGAAGATTGTATGCAATAGAGACATGGATTGCAATAGTTGGGCTAAGCATTTATTTAGCAATAGTATATCGGGATAAATTAAAAGCATAATAGACCGATTAACTACTTTTATAAAGATATATATTCTTAATTAAGCTATTTTAACTTATGTTAATTTTAAAAAACTCGAAAAACTCACATTACAATAGACTTCGTCTTATTTTTTCTTTAACCATTTTACTTACTGCATTCATATCTATCTATAATTTCAACATCAAGAATGAAGAAAATAGTACTCAGTACGTGTATGAGAATTTTACGCTTTTAAATAATTCACCAGAATCTTCGGCACATTGGGAGAATTATTCTTTAACCATTGATAATCAGATCGTCACGAATTCTACGTATGCAGGAAACTGGAATTGGGCTGTGGATCAACCATGGTGTTCTGGTAAGGGTACTGCTATTCAGCCCTATATCATTGAGAATTTGACTCTTAACGCTTTTAGTTCAAGTGATGGTTTAAAAATTATGAATTCCGAAGATGTTGTGTTTATTATAAATAATGTGACCGTTGACAACGCAGCGGATGATTATTATGCAGGTATTTGCTTAGAAAACGTTAAGAATGGAACAATTACTGGTTGTAACGTATCAAGAACCAATTACTATGGTATTTTATTGAAAAATGGCTGTGATAATAATACTATCACAGAGAACTTCGCTAGTAATAATTCGCAAACGGGAATCAGATTGGAAACTGGGTGCAACAATACCTTAATTAAAAATAACTCTATTAAATCAAATTCCCACTTCGGAATTGTTCTATATGATGATTGTTGCTATAACAATATCACAAATAATGATATTCCAATAGAATCTCAATACGGGGATACTTCAATTTACATCTGGTATTCTTCTAGTTATAACATCGTTTTAAACAATACAATGATGTGTACTGAAAGATTTGGTGATGTTATATTAGAGATCCAAGGATCATCTTCTAACGAATGCATTGGGAATCAAATTATCAATAATACTTTATCATGGACAATTGATTATCCTCATATCATAGAGCTAACAAATGCCCCTTCAACATTTGTTTTCAATAATACTATTTTTAGTGTAAAGCATTTTCAAGTTGGAGGGATCAGAGCATCGTTATGTGATGATATTGTCATTCGAAACAATACAGTGTATAATGCAGGAGAAAGCGGAATTAGGATTTATGATTGTAAAAATGCAATTTTATCAGATAACCATCTTTATGAGTCGGGATATCATATTATCGAGGATGATGGAACCTATGATATTTCATTTAATAATACGGTAAACGATAAACCCTTTTATTATTATTATGATGAGAGTAATTTAGTTCCTGCGGATTTTTCAAACGCAGGTCAGATAGTCTTATGGAATTGTAGTTATGTTGAAATTAGAGATTTAGAAATTAGCAATACAATTGAAGCAATATATCTCTATTCAACTGAACACGCAATTATAGAAAATGTCACAATATCTAACACATGGTATGCCGTATATATGGACGAAGAATCAAATCATAACACGTTAGCAAATAGTACGCTGAATGAAAATTGTCGAATAATTGTACTTGAACATGACAGCTGTTATAATAAACTACTGAACAATAACGTAAGTGATGGTATCGGGTATAGTATTCAAGCACCGATAGCAATAGAAGTAAATTATGGTTGTGATTATAATATTATTCGCAATAACACTGCTATCGATCATTACTGGGGGATCTATATTAATCTCGGCAACAACAATACAATTCAAAAGAATGTCGTTTCTCAACAATATTATACTGGTATTCGATTAAGGAATGCCCATTCCAATGTCATTATTAATAATACCTCTTTCGATAATGAAGATGATGGAATCTATCTTGAAGCGTCTTGTTCTAATAATACAATTGCGGATAATTATTTCTATTCAACTGATGCGTCGCAAAACTATGGGATTCATTTTGACACAGCGTTCGATTGCCATGTAGATAATAATACATGCACAGGCCATTATTATGATGGTATCTATATTACAGCAAGCGATGATAACGTTCTTAGCAATAATACATGCAGGCTGAATGATAGATATGGTATTTATCTAACAAACAGTGAGAATAATACCCTATCTGAGAACCGTGTTTTAGAAAATCCAGACGGCATTCTTGTAGAAACTCAATGTCATGGAACAATTATCGAATTTAATCATGTAAATGATTCTACAACAGACGGTATTACCATATCTGACACATGCTTGTATGTAACGATATTTCACAACAACATCTCTAATAATGGAGGAAATGGTGTTAGATTAGTCGATAGCAGTGTTACAAACTGTTTAATCTATATGAATGTTTTTATCTTCAACGGTGTTAATGCCACTGATAACGGAGATAGTAATCAATGGGATAATGGAACATTTGGTAATTATTGGCAAGGCTATAATAGTCAAGACGAAGATAATGATGGGATTGGTGATTCTCCAGTTATCATAAGCCCAAACGGAGTAGATAATAAACCATTAATGACACAATATGTTGATATGTATGGAGATTTTGACGGTGATGGTTTGACGAATTATGAGGAATATATATTGGGCACATTTGAAGACGACCCAGATACTGAAGATGATGGAATGTATGATGGTTGGGAAGTGGATAACGGGTTAGATCCGTTTACTGACGATAGCTCCGACGATAATGATGACGATCAATTGGACAATTTGGATGAATTTAACGCTAACACAGACCCAAATAATAATGATACTGATGACGATGGAATGGACGATTATTGGGAAGTAATGAACGATTTAAATCCCTTAATTGACGATAGTAGTTTGGATGGAGATGGAGATGGTCTAACTAATTTGGAAGAACTCAATTACGGCACGGATCCAAATAATAACGATTCTGACGGAGATGGAGTCTCTGATGGTGAAGAAGTTACTGATGGCACCGATCCACTGGATCCTTTAGATTATAAATCAGATTCTGGTGATTGGTTACCGATAGTTATTGGCATTCCGACAGCCGCTCTGATAATATTTTCATTGATCGGAGTCTTGTTTAAAAGTAAGAAAAAGAAATCAAAAAAACATAGAAGAAAGGGATAAAAACCGCAAAAAATCGTTATAGCATGAAATCCAATTAACTTAGTTGAAATCTAACTAAATTTATGGAAAAATTTTTATGTTATGATGAATTTTTCATTTCATTATTCAATCATAGCCCCATAATCTAGCGGTCAAGGATCCCAGGCTTTGAACCTGGTAACACCTGTTCGAATCAGGTTGGGGCTACTTCTTTTATCTATCTCTATTTTTATGATGAATTTTAGTGAAAACGTATTTTATTAAAGCATGCGTTGAGCGAAATATGGGTAGTATCATATAATTTATCTTTTCTTCGCAAAAATTATATACAATGCCCAGATGCTTGAAGAACAAGATTCTTATCACTATAAATAGCAAAATTAAGTGATAAAAAATGCTTAGAATGCCTCTTAAAAGAAAGTTTGGAGCATAGATCATTCCGATAATAAGGCGGATAATAGTAATAATCAATACACAAGACATCACTATCAAGATAAATTTGGTTAGTTTCGTGAATGTAAATGGTTGGCATTTTCTAAATCTTTGTTTAACCTCCATCGGGGCGCACAGATAAGCATCAAATAAAAATCCGACGCGAATCAGAAATGGATAATAAATTGGTTTGTCGCTAAAATGATTCATGATCTTTGTATTAAATCCTTCCAAAACTAGAAGTAGAGACAAAATAATCCCAATATGTATACTTAAATCATCAGCGAACGCCAAAGTTCGGTCAATAAACATGAATTGAAACCAGCTTGTTATGAATAAAACCAATCCAGCGAAAATTGCGATTTTATTTTCATTTGCATTGTATCTTTTCGGAGTATGATAAAAAGATGTCTCATCAACATTAATGATTGGAATAAATTTTGGAATTATATCATCATTAAGAATGTTAATGAGATAAGGTGCAATATCAATTTCGTATTTACCATCATCCGTATATAGCCAAATTTTAATCGGATTAAAAATAACAAATACAATAAGGATAATGAACATCAGAATTGTGCTGCCTAAAATCATAAATGCTGCTATTGGGAATCCCGATAATTGAGGTAAGAATAGATTACCCCATCCATGTTCAAAATTATAAAGAATATACGGAACTATTAAAAGGATCCAAACCATTCGAGTTGCGGTTGGGCGATTAGAATAACTGATCCCCGTCAATCGTTTAAAGGATACCTCTTGAGTTTCATTTCTAATTAGAGTATGTTCTGTTATTTTGATCGCTTCTTTTTTTAAATCTATATCAAATTTGATTCGAGTATATGTAAAAATTGAGAATGTCAATAATAGCACACCTGCAATTAAAGGAAATAAACCAATGGCATACCACCAACTAACTCCTTGAAATCCAAATACTGCCCCTAACTCAACATATCTACCTTCTTCAATTCCAAAAACAAGTAAATTCACCAGAGAAATCAGAATCATCATTAATCCAACGGAGAAGTTGACGACGCGGAAACTATATATCGTATGAGTACGCGGTTCGTAAACCTTTTTATAGAATTTGTTAGAGATTTCGTTCAAATTCATTCGAGATCCTCCCAAACACTATAATATATACCCATATAATAAGGAAGAAGATAAGATAAGCCCGAATCCTGTCTATATTCTTCATGGTTCCAATGATAGCCAGGCGTCCATGGTGTACGTTGCCAAATAAAATCTTCCTGTTGATATTGATCTGTTGTTTTTGGGGCGTTGAGGATCTCATCAAGATTTGGAAGAATTCCATCAACCCAACCATAAAAGAAACGCCCAAATGTATTGTTTTCTATGAAAGCACGCCATCGAATCAATGGTTCGGTTCCGTATTGATCTGCGGGAATTGGAGTTCTTCCTCCACCTCGATCTGGTATTCGAGTATGTCCAGGCTCGTCTTCCAAACCGAATCTCATTAATTGATCAGCAATATCTCTTGCAATGTCTGCATCTTTGTTTCCCATTATACCTAAATATGCGCAATTATACCAGGCATTTCTACTCGATTTAAACACCTTATAAAAATTATTGAGAAAAAATCTCTGATATACATTTTTAAGAAATTTATCTTCTTCTGCTTCTGCTAAATGATAAAATAATAGCATATATAGATTTAAGGAGTAGTAATTGTAATAGTTAAGATACTTAAGCGGGATTGGAGGTTTAAGATAAAATATATAACCTCTTTCATACGCGTAGTGATTATAAAGCGACTGATATCTGTCTGATTTTGGATTTGCAAGCTGTGCCATTTTAAGAAAACTAAGAACAGCAAAGCTTCCTTCTTCAGTACTTATATCTATATCTTGCCCCGTTGTCCGACCTCCAGCGTCTGTGATCATCCAGTTAGTCTTTAAATAATGTTCCACAAGCTGCTGAGTGAGTAGTTTTGTGGTTTCTGAGATTGTTTCATCAAAAGGCGCAACCGATAGGGCGACGCGTGTTAATCCAAAAACAATACCAGAATGTTGGTCAATTGAGGGATAGCCAACCCATTGCCATTGTTTATAGATCCCAGAGCCGTTGAAAATATCTTTTGAACTACCAAATAAATACTGATGATACAAAGAGCGATTTTCATCAGGACTTAAAACACTTCTAGCTAAGATCCCACCATATTCTGGACCGATTCCACCGTTAGGGACTGCTAAAAGCAAGGTAACCCCCGATAATACCTTTCTAACCATAGAAAGAGCCTTGTCCATCTCTGATACATTTCCGCTATTTCTTGCTGCACCATATCTAAAAGCTTGTGCCGCAAGCATCATTCCAGTCCAAATGCAAGCATCTCCAGTCACTATATATGTTAAAATCTCAGAATAATCTTCATTCCATAAAATGCTCAGCGTATAATTCATCGGCAAATGATATTCATTTAAATAATATTCAAATTCATCTTGCATAGATGCCATCTCGGCAAGATCCGGTTCAATCCAATCTGAATTATCTACATCATAATCAAGAGGTACATTTAACACGTCAAACACAATATATATAGGCGTTATTAAATAGGAGATTAAGATAATTAATATTATTCCAACCGATATGAATGCTTTTTTTTTATTCGGATTCATATTATTTTTCGGATGGAACTTCATAATTTTATTTTAATCCGAATCCCAAAAAATGTACCTATTCCAATAAAAGCAATAAAAAGCAATAAAAGGAATGATTAAACTTAATTCAAATAAAAGCAATAATTAAACTAAAACTAAAAGCA
>WJKO01000581.1 GCA_014729055.1 Promethearchaeota archaeon
AAGATTGAAATTAGTTTTGTTAAAGCAATAAGGTTATTGGTTATATCAGAAAGAATCTCCAAAAGCCTCAGAATCTAGACCTCTTTAATTAGCAATTGTAGGAAGTGCTTTAGTTTTTTAATTTCGAAATAATCGGCGAATGGTGAATGTAATAAAGCATTCTTGCAATAAATAACAAGTTCATATAAAGTTCTACTCTCATTTATCCAATCATTACTAATTTCTCTTTTAAGCCTTGTATATTTTTTCGGGTTAAATTCATTTAGGCAATATAAAATAAGTTTGACCAAGGAATAGAAATCATGATTATCTATTGGTTTTAATTTGAGTGATAATTGATCTGGATGTGCCCAATTCAAATCTCCCCTTTGGACGGGGGTTTCATTTCTATTCGTAGAAATACCAAAGTCCAGCAAGATTAATCCGTGTTCTATGTCATTTAAGTTGTCTAACTTTATCAATATGTTACGAGGTCTTATATCTCGGTGAATAATGCCGTTAATATGTATATATTCCAATACATCTATCAGGTCAATAAACTTACAAAACAAAGCGTTTAGATTCTTTCGATTTTGCGTAAAGTAGTTCGCATTTGAAACTAATTCATGAATTGTATAACCAGAGTAGTATTTTCGGTATGATATTGCATGTTTTTGATCTTCTGTATATAATTCAACAACTTCTGGAAGAGATCTATGTTTCAATTTCTCTAAGATTTTATGCTCTTTAATGATCTGTGAATTAAAATGAACTCTTTTGGCTACTTTTGCAATATATAATCCCTTCAAGCTAGGTCGTATAGCGATATAAAGTTTGGATTCAGAACCTATCGCGAGAAGTTCCTGCATATACCAATTATCTTGCAATAGAATTACCGCGTGATTATTTATAGAAAATTGCTTCCTTGACCACTATAGACTACTATTAATGCCCATCATGGAGATTTCACAGCCCGATTTCTTTAAATCGTCAATCCAATCTGGAATCTCTCTTATTGGATTATAGTCCAAGCTAAGCGTCATTAATGATTTTAAATTCTTTATGAAATCAGGTATTTCAGTTAATTTGTTATCTCTTAAATCCAATATTTCTAAATTTGATAAATTTCCAATAGATTGTGGTAAATCTGTGATTTTATTTTTACGTAATGTCAATTGAGATAATCTTGTTAGGCTTCCAAATATATCAGGTAATTCAGTTAATCCGTTATTAGTAATAATTAAGCGTTCTAGGTTAACCAAATTCGATAAAGAATCTGGTAGCCGGCGTATCATATTAACATCTTTCCCGTATGCCATTGTCTTATCATCGTCAAAATCTAATACTTTTAAATTAACCAATTCACACACACATGTAGGGAATTTCTTAAAAACATTCCCGCTAAGATATAAAGATTGTAAGTTCGTTAAAGATCCGAACGAAGTCGGCAAATCTTCTAAATAGTTGTCAGTTAGTGACAACAGACCGAGCCCTTGTAAATTCTTGATGTTTTCATTAATTTTCTTAATACGATTTCCACTAAGCCACAATGTAGAGAGTCTTTCATTTTTCTCTCTCGGGAATTCAATATCTGAAATTCTATTCACTGTAAAACCAACTTTTCTAAGTTTAGGCAGTTTGAATATAAATTCAGGTATTTTCTTTAAATTACTCTTTCTAATGTATAAATTGGTTATCATATAACATTGATCGAAGAAGTCGGGAAGACCATTCAAGTTAGAGCGATGTATATCGAGAGTTCTTACATGGTTGCCGTCAAGTTGTATTATACAATCTGTAAGATCCCTAAAGAATGGATTTTTAGTCTCTTCCTCGGATATTTGTCTTCCATCTCCAACTTCTAAAGTGACATGGTTAACATAATTTTTAAGATTGTTCAACATCCGGACTTCTGCGGCATGAATATTAAATCCTTCGTATTCTTCAAATCCCCACGCATCATAAATCATTGAATTTAATCGGTTATGCAATTGTCCCCAATTATCCTTAAATTCATTCATATTTAATCCTACAATACTTAAAACGTCTTCTCCATGCTTTTGAGACAAAAGAAATTCTCTATTTATGCCTTCTCCCCAAATTGGTATGATATATTGATTTTCATGCGTTGATAATCCCGTATCAAGTTCAAATTTGCAATTTTCACTTAAAAAATACTCTTTTGATAGGAATGGAATAAAGAATTTCGCGTGAGTTATACCATTACGCAGAGTATCTCTTGTCTTCCCAGATTTTAAACCAAATTGTTCTCTATCAAACCAAACTGAATACCCATTTTTACCGAATCTCTTGACTACCTTATTTATAATCTCCACATTTTTATCATCCCAAGAGTAGGATATGAATACCTCGCGAATAGCGCTTGTTTCCTCAAAATCAGCCATATTTATCATTTTTTCAGCCATTTTGAGCATATTATCAAATTTAAATTTAATTTTCTGCCTATCAGTATTTTTTGAAAAAATAATATTTTTCCAATAAGGTAGCTCTTCAACTATTACTTTGGCAAGCTGATGGGAATTGTTGATGTTATCCATCTTCTTTTTAATAGAAAAATAGCCAAATATCAGAGACAATACGATTTCACTATAATCGGGATCTTTAGAATAATTAGCAGTGCAATACGGACAAATATTAAATTCAGTAGAATATTTTCTGTATTCATCTGAATTAGGTTTAAAATTCAGACCACAAGCATCACATTTCATATATTTCAATCAGTCTATTTCTTTATAATGATTTTTATATGGATATTCATAGAATTAATTGATTCAAATTGCTTAAAGTAACAAACTGTCCAAATTGCAAAAAACGCATAATGTTTTACGTGAAACATGAAGATATTGACCATTCTGGTAGGTATCCTGCCCCTATTTACGTGAAACACATGAATCATGAGTGTAATAAATGGTGTACGGTTTATTTCGACTCGAAAATGCGAGTCTCCTTAGCATTTAGTGGAAAAGAAGATAAAGCAAAAAAATGGAGTTTTGTGAAAGAAATCGAATCTCAATCTTAAAATCAAAATATAATGAGAATCAAAAAATTTTTTATTTAAGGGAGATTATTTCAGTAAAAGCAATCACTCTGATTGATAGAGGTTAAAAATTTGGCTAAAAAAAAAGCAAAGAAAAAATCGACTTCAAAGAAGACGAAAACGAGTAAAAAAACAAAGAAGAAAACCGCGAAATCGAAGAAAAAGACCAAGAAAA
>WJKO01000582.1 GCA_014729055.1 Promethearchaeota archaeon
AGAAAATAGGGACAAGAAATGCATAAAAAATAAAATAACTTAATACTTGTATTAACACGTTCTTTATTATCCGCATGAGTAATAATAGTGGGAAGATGTTGAAGAATGAAGATTACGGTATATGTGAAAGCGGTCAGCGAGAGCTCCGTTGGGTTCGTGATTCCGCGTCCCGTCCTTAAAGTATTAGATAAGAATGTGAAAGAGGAGATATATTTTCAGATTTTAACGATTAAACGTGCGCAGACAGCAGAGCGTAAGATGAAAGAAAAACAGACGTCATATGAGAATTTCTACCAGTTATTGTATATTAATGCTAACGGCATGGTGATTATTCCAAAGGACCATGCGGTGAAAAAGGACATTCAAGAGGGCGACGAGTTGCTCATTGACTTCATCGAATAGTGATTCTTTTATACGTACAATTGACAGAATCTGCTTATAATATTATAAAATTAAACAAGAGCAAATATATGTTGCCTCCTCTATAATCTTAAAATCTAACAATTGGCCATCATACCTTATTTGCGTTCGTCTGAGTTTGAAAGAGATATCATTTTATATTTTACAATAGATTGGTTCGATTATCAATACAATCCCTAAACCCATTGATAATCTTGGTCTTACACGCTCAATTTAACGTAAATTGCATTTTTGACAAGCTGCAACTTCTACACACTTTTATAATTATCTAATGTCGAAGCGTATTTTTTAGGTGGCATTCTTCTTTCATTTCTACTCAAGGTTGCTTTCACGAATGAATCTGGTTCTAAATATGATTCAATATTTGAATCGAAAACACAATAGTGTTTTATTGGGAAATTATTCAACTTTTTTATAAGTCTACGAATGTCTTCTTGCAGTCTAAGTCCTATTCCATCAATAAATAATAAGTTTAGTGGAGAATAATTTATCTCTATATTTATCTTAATAAAGCTGAAAGTGAATGCATACAAGATCATGCATATTTGACCTTCTGAGAGTTCATTTCCCTTGAAAATTTCAATAATTTGAGTTTCTTCTGCTTTATCTTCTCTGTGATCATTATTTGCTTTTTTAAGATGTTTCAAACACAATTCTTTTTTTATATACAAAATTTCTCCGAAACTATTATCATTAGATATCTCTATGACGAATTTATTGACATATTCAATAATTTTTTCTTTAAATTCTTTGAATTTTTCTTTTTCGACGGTTTGAAGTTGATTAATAAGACCAACTAATTCATCAATCTGTTGTGTTAGATTATCTGTTTTTTTGGTTAAATTTTCTTTTTTTATTTTATATTCTTCCATTTTTTCTGAAGATTCTTGAATAGATCTATTATCCTCTGCTACTTTACGTTCCATCACGGAAAACTCTTCCCTTAATTCGTCTATATTCTCAAATAAATTGATGAATTTCCAGTCATCTCTTTGAATATCTGATATTTCATCTAAGATAGAATTACTTGTGTTATCAAGATTTAGTTTTTTCAATTCTGCTAACAATTCTTTTTGATCTTTCTTAGAATCATCGATTTTTTTATTTATTTCCTTCGTTGATGTTTCTGGTATATAATAGTCTTTAAAAATTTCACTGTAGTCTTTATTCATTTTTCCACAATTCCAACAATCTTTACGTTTAATTCGAGTTTTGACTGTTGTAGCCGGTAAGAATTTGTGACATATTCGGCAAAGAAAAGGACGACTACCCACATATTTATCTATGCTATTATGATATTCATTCAACTTTTGATCTTCCAGTTTGCTTATTTTTGAATCGATAGATTTTAATTTTCTGCGACATGAGCGTATTTTCTTTTTTTTTTCCATATCCTTCTTCAATACTTCTTTATATCTGTTATCAACAGTTTCTCTTAAACTTATTAGCTTATCTTTATTTGGTAAATACTTATTTCGCTTTGCTATATGCTTTTTTCTAATTTGACAAGACTTTTCCAATTTATTTATTTCGTCTACAAACCCATCTATCTCATTTTCATAATTAGATTTATTATTTTCAATTCTCTGCTTTATATTACTAATATACTCAATTAAACTAGTAATTTGGGGATTCTGGTAGAGCTCTCTGAGATCGGGTAATTTTGCACAAAATTTCCTCACAAAAGAGTGAGTTATATCTGTTATTTGTGGGATAAAATAAATCAAATTGAATGGATTGTCTAATAAACCAAGTGTTTTCAATTTTTGGTATGGATTGTCTATTGTTTGTTTTAACTGCCCTTTTTCATCTATTTCTTGCATATTAAGTTTTTCATTAATATCTCTCTTCTGACTGTTATATGATATCCGAAAATTTTCTGAGCTTGTTTTAATGCTAAAAGATAATTTCGTAGGAGTGCTATTCTTTATTGGGCTTTTTCTTTTTTGATAGGCGACAAAAAAATGAAATATTTTCTCGAAAGACGTAGTCTTACCTGAATAAGTGGGACCCTCCACAACCAAAAACTTTTCTTTATCCGGGATATGAGCGTGGAAGCCTTCATATAAAGTATCTGGTTCTCTTTCCACATAAATATCTTTAAAAATTATTGGCTTTTTGGTTCGTTCTAAAGAAATCAAATCAAACATAGATTTCATCTTAGTTTGTTCTTGGTCATTTAAAAAATCCATCTTATCTATCATTTTTTTTATATTTTCCATTTGGAACACCTTCTTTTATGGATCAATTTCTTCC
>WJKO01000048.1 GCA_014729055.1 Promethearchaeota archaeon
CTCTTACCGAACTGGGATGGAAAGAAATAGGAAAAACTAATGAAATTGAGAGATATCGAATGACGGCTGAATATTTTCCAAAACAATCAACCACGGGTTCAGAAAATGAAAGAGATTGGAAGGAACCAAATGAAGGTATCTTATCTCAAATAGAAAAAATTAATGGGATGATAGGGTGCGTCATTTCCAGAGGAAAGACTTGCACCAACCGAGGTAACAATCTTGATTAATCTAAATATATTAACAAGGGAAATAAATTGTCAAAGTGAAGGAAACGAAGACTCCTTTAGTTGTGAATTTATGGACCAGCAAGGCATAGAAAAGGAACTGACAAACATAACTTTCTTTAATCACGAGTTAAGCGGAGCAACTTTCGAATCTTTTAAGAATCCCGATACCAAGGAAGTGGTATTCAATGTGCGATATAACCGACCTTCAAAATGCGAAATAATGGGAAAACTTTACAAGAACATTACCGTCAAGTGTGGTCACGCTTATTAATCGGACAGTTTGCATAATTTCAACCATAGTTTTTTTCACCAACACCCGCTCGTGGTGCACATAACGCATCACGGGCTCTTTTTTTCTTTTTCTCCAGGTAAGAATCAATACATATTTTCTTTAAAGTAAAAATCAGTCGTCTAGCGAACTGTAAAGATATAAGGGGTATAAACAGCAATATTACCGTGAATTGCTTTCAGAATTATCAAATTCAATTAGAATTAAAGGATTTTACTATTTTTACTATTAGAACAATATTTTTATTGCTTCTTGATTGATTCTGAAAATCCCATTATTATAAGCTTCCTTTAATAAATTTTTATAATATATACAATGTTTCTATCCGTTCCGAAATAGTGTTCATTATATCCACGATATTTCATAGTTGAAGTGTAATCTATCCCAAATAATATACCATAAGGATATTCTGCTATTCGAAGATCTTCTACTATTTGTCCCACTAATTCGTCTTTTCTGGTATTTGATCGAATCTTTTTAACCTCAATTGCTATTTTTGAATCGATTACCAAATCTATGTGAACTCGCTCCGTAATTATTCTTTCCAATTCCACATTATCAAATTGTCCTTGTAATTGTTCGGTAAATCTACGATTAATTGTATTTTCATTTGGTAGCTCATTTGGAAATAGTTCTTTCAGCGTTAGACTCTTTAGGAAATCAATTACTTCCTTCCATAATTGAAAGTCATCATCTCTAAACTCTGAATAACCTCTCCTCCTTCTAGATTCAATGCTAAATTGTATATTTCTTTGAGAAGCAACATCTCTTAAACTGTCTTCTTCAAACCATACTAATCGGTCTACGATATTTCTTATGAGTGGAGCATCCATTTCTGAAGTCCTACTAGCAATTTCACTTAATTTGTTCAAACAATTGTTAAAAAGTGCTTGGCAACGAGAATGATTCTCAGTTGTGGTTATCTGAAGGTGGGATTCTCGGGATGATTCAAAATTTCTAATAATCTCGGATAAATCCTCTGGGATTTCAGTTTGAAACCGTGAAAAGTGTTCTTTTAATCGCCTTATTTCTCTATCAAAGTTACTAATGGAACAATTACTTAAATAGGTTAAATCTTCGAGTAAAGTCCAGATAGGGACACAAAGATGGATTTCCTCAAAATTCTCATTAGATTCCGTAAATGCGTCTTGAAGCAAGTTAAAATTACCTTTTGCTTCTTCTATTTCTTGGTTATTTAGATTAACTGTAATTTTATGCTGAAGATGGTTAATATTGAATTCTAAACCTTCTTTTTCCGAGAAGGCGAGCTCAGCAGCTCTTTGATAATAATTGGATAATTTTTCTAAATCATTCTTAGTTTTAAAGAAATTGATAAGATTAATGTAAATTGAATGCAGTCTCTGCCACGCCATACCAAAAAATCCAGGTCTATTATCCACTAAATTTGGAACATATTTACTAAAAACTTCCTCGTATTTAGCAAGTAATTGTTCAACAATTAATGGGGTGCGGAATGAGAGTTGCTCAATACTACTTAAAACATCCCGCAATGTATTAGGGTGATAAATAATTGTTTCTGGTGGTAATTCATAGTCATTTTCTAAAAGATTCGTCAATTCTCCGTTAAAAAACTCAATATATTTATGGCAATCAACATCATTCAATTCTTTTTTATTAGGTAAGCTTGAAAGAACCCTTAGTAATTGAGCTCTAAAAGATATATCTTCATTTTCTTGATATTCACTCAGAAGTATATCAATCCAATCAGATTTATATGAATTGTATTCATATATTAATAGTTCAAAACCTTCTAAAAATATGCGTTTAAAATCAATATTTTCTATTTCTAAATACGACCCAAAGAAACCATCGATAAGTTCCTCATTTATTTCAACCGAAATACCGTTTCTAATCGCATTAAGATATATTTCCCCAAAGATTTTCATAGAATATGACTTAATGCAATCATTACTCGAATCTATTATGAACTCCTTAATGGTGTCTAATCGCTCCATTAAAAAACGATAGTTACCATTAGCCATAACTTCAATGGCATATAATGAAACACATTGTAAATCAACATCATCATTACTCCAGTATTCTATAATTTTTTCAACATATTGCCTAGTTTGCTCTCCAAAAAGACGGTTATTTTCCCTAAAAATTTGAAATCCTAATATGTTTAGGTGACTTGAATCTGCTTCTAATAGTGTCCATTCGAACTCTCTCATTTTTTCGACCAATAGTTCATTATTTTGACTTCTTTGGACAATATCCCCTATGATTCCTGGAATAATGGAGTGTTGTGGAAATATTTCACTTGAATAGATATCTCTTATTTTGTTAAAAAAGTAGTTTACGGCTTCGGTATCTTCAATTAATAATTGAGAGGTATTAAAGATTAAATCTTGATCTTCAAGAGTAATATGATTATTATGTCCTTCTTGTGAGAATTTTGTCAAGAGTAGGGAGATAGATTCGTATGCATTATTTTCCATAAGATATAACCTCATATATAAAATACACACATACGCTTATATCGACTACTATTAATTAAAAAATATTAAATCATTTATTTTCTCATCTTTCTTTAAATTGGGTTTTAGATACCTACTGTTTTTTTATAGGGGCAATGGTAGCATTGTGTGATTAACTATGATAGTAGAAAATGAAAGTGAAAATGATATATTTGAAAGGATATGGAATCAAATTGAACCCGAATTGCTTACCCCGAAAGTATTTTTAGAGAGAAGCTGGGAACTCAATGGCGGAAGCACCAACCATTACTGCTATCTCGCCAGACTGTTCCCGAAATTTCGGTTAGGGGCGTTGAAAGAAGGTTTCGAGGCTTACTTGGCGCGAAATGGCGTCTCGCACGATCAAACGACTACCGTGGGAGGTAGACATCATCGGTATGAACGAAAACCCGTGCTGGAACTGAAACGGTTCAAGATCAACCCCCAATTCATACGCGGAAATGTAAGAAACATTTATTCCCATCGCTTGACCTTTCGGGCGAGTTGGTTGGGATTTACGGCGGTCTTTTGGGTGAGAGCCGTCTGCATCACCGTGTATAAGAACTATGAGTTAGACGATCCAGAGGATTTTATTTCAAGGTTTTTGACCGACACAATTAACTACCCCAAGTTTGTCGTGGAAGAAGCCATCGAGAAGGGAAAAACAGAGTTTCTTCTGAAACAACACGATAAGGTCAAGCTGAACAACCTCCGTGGCTGGCGGATCGAATTATGAATGGTTTTTAATGGGTAGATTGTAAGACAGAGGGTGCTAGGAAAGATAACCGCACCAAAAGATCATACCTACTCCATACCTCCATTGCGTGTCTAGATTCTCGTATCCCACATCCACATCATACTCAGATCATTGTCCGAACATACATTAGATCACGGAACTGGTCATATTTCCCGAGATCATACTTCGGATCATTCTCGATATATTAATAATATTATTATTAAGAATCCGAGTGAATGTCGGGGGTGCTAGAAATTGTATAACAGAACTTGAAGTCACATCAAGATTTTTAAATTATAAAATCATTCTTCGTTGTAGAACCGAGATGTCAATTCAAAAATTAGATCTCAAAACAGATCTTGCTAGGATTATTAAGCGATACTTCCAGGACCTTGAAGGATTAAGTCCAACCCTAAATTATTATGATCAAGTCAAAAATATTAACAGTCCAAATGAATTATGCTTGAAATATCTTAATTTAACGACTAGGCTCGTCGATCCTAAGCCTCGAGAAGTCCTGAAAAGTGACTTATTCTATTGTCCCAAAAGATTTAGAACTGTTCTTGAAAATCTGGAAAATAAGATTAAAAATGGAGAGGATCTCACGCCTTATTTAAGTAGTAGGGTGGGTTGGGTCGATGACGAAGGAGGAAGGAAAGATAGACACCGTGATAGACTGCTAATCGCGTGGGGAATTCACCACATTCACTTAGGCGAAAAAAAAGGAAGTAATGGATTTATTGAGAGAACGGGACCCTTATTATTCGTTCGGTTTACTGAAGAAAAAGCATATTTCCTCATAATTAGAAGGCACGGTCGCAGAACTAAAAAGAACGGTCAAAAATCAAAGCGTTATCATTATCCTTGGAATAGACAGTTTTTCATCGACATTCTCCATAACAATTGGTCGGATTCCATCAGAGATAATGAAGTTGGACTGGAATATGAAGCTCCATCGGACGAGGAGATCAAACAATGGATGCGGGGATATATCAATGTTCCCCCAAAAACTAAAAATGGAACTGCATACTTCGGTCCAGGAAGTGGTTTTACATTAAGTGGAGACAGCATTGATAATGTAAGGACTTGCCATCACATCTTTAGATGTTTGGAGAGCACAGAGGGTTACTTGCGAGACAATGCAACGGAATTTGTCAAATTATCGGATCAAATGGGAGCACAAGTGGGAGGGTCTCTTGAATTTAGAATGGACTTGTTTGAATTAATTGGTTCAAGGGTGAGATTTGAAATTCTTGAGAAGAATTCTCAAGTCTGGGTCGACTACGAAGAGGGAAAACCCCTTCGTCTGCGAATTAAGCCCAAGAATAATTTGTGATAACTAATCGTTTTTTATCCAAGGGAAAATTCAGCAAAGTAATGTGCTGAATTTTTTCATCATCCAAAATTCAGATTACATTTTTGATCTTTGAAAACAGTAGAAAGCATAATACCTTTAATCATCAAAAAATAAGA
>WJKO01000583.1 GCA_014729055.1 Promethearchaeota archaeon
AAAACTCTAATCCACAATGATTCAAATGTCGAAACTACCATAATATCAGTTGTAAATCCAAATCCAACACCCATGAAAAGGAAACCAACCATAAACATGACGAAATAAGCGAGATTATCAAGCGATCCCTTGAGGCGTTTCCGATAATCTAGCAAATACCAAACTATCATGATAGCAGCGATGGGCAGGATACTAAAACTGAATATATTACGAATAGATACACTTGTAAAATATAAAAGCAAATACACCACAATATACAAATAAACCACCCATTTCATATATTGGTTCTTAAAGTTCGCGGAAACAACTAACATTAGGACGAGAAAGCCTAAATAACTAAAATACAATACATCATTTCGAGGATTGGGATATTCAATAAGATAATCAGTGAATATAAAAGAAAAATAGATTAAAGAAATCCCTAAAAAGAATACCGACCAGAATGCTTTTTCCTTTTTAATATTTTTAAGGTATTTTGCAAACTTTTGGTCAATAGACTCAAATTTTCTTCTAACTTCAACTACATCTGCTCTTTGCGATAAAAATTGTGCTGTAATTTCTAACGCGTAAATAAACATGACAATTTCAAGACCGAAACATAATTCTCCTATATTCATCTTTTTTCCCTCGATCTTTATTCTGAAATTATTATGTTTAAATTGGATCTAAAAGACGAAAATTTTGATTTTAGATCCGTATTTGATAAATCAGCGTGTTCTAATATCGATGAATACTGTTTCTCGAATTCATCTGCGATTATATTCACAATTTTTCGGTGCATTTTATTAAAATGTCTAACGAATAGACAACAAATAAAGTTCTTCCTATAGTCTAATAGTAAGTTTAGGTTCTCCCACTTAATATCATTCGCTGGATTTTCTACCTCGGAGATTTCCATCAACATATCATTAATTCCGACCAGTCCTGTATTAAGAAACTCCTGGTTATTAGATTTGAACTTAAATGGTAAAAATGTTTGAAAAAAAAGACTTTTATGAGTTCCTTTACGACAAAATATACTTAATGCCAACATCTCATCTTTCCAATCAAGAGCGGCTAGCCTATTGAGTCTATTCAACCCAAAGAACAAAAATATAAGACCTATTAGTAGGAAAGACGAAATAAATATCATATTTTTAAGATTTAACGCCTTAGAAAACAAATAATAATGAAAGAAAACCATGTCAATTTTTGTGACAATGAATCCAAAAACTAAAAATAACAGAGTTCTGCGAGTATCCTTGTTTTCAAGAGAAAATAAGTAAAAAAGTAAAGGAATAAAACCGCCAGATCCCAATGCGTAGAGAAAAGTGAGTAAAGCACTTCCATATAAATTATTGTCTATAATGATGAGGATTATCTCTAATATCACTGCGAAAAGCAGGCATATTTCAATAAATCTCAATTTTGATAATGCGAAAATTATATAACACAAGAGAATAATCAACGATGTGAATAAAATCCATGGTGTTACGTCTGGTAATTTGCCATAAAAACTATCATCTGTTCGTAGAATCTGAGCACTTTTGTAGAAAACAGCTCCTACATAACCCATAAGACCTATACTGATGAAGATTTGGAAATATGCTGTTTTCTTTCGTTTCAACTTTCCCTTAATCCCAACAAAGATGTATCTTCCAGCGATTTGTGAACCAAATAGAAATAAGGCAAACATACCACTTATCAAAAACATTCGAAATATCTCGATTTCTATAAAAGATCCTAATATCAATATTTTCCCCGACCAGTGACTCCTTTACAATTCGCTTTGCGTAAACTATCGTTATCTTAATGCTATTAATCTTAAGATTGTGAAAATAAGATTTAAATCATTCACTTATTTATTATCATTCACTTATATTATCGGAAAATATAGGCAATATATTGTTTATTTGAAAGAAGATATGATCAATATGATAAAAATCGATGAATTAAAATGTGAATATCTCGAAAATCCCCTTGGAATCGATGTTAAAAGCCCCCGACTAAGTTGGATCTTGAAAAGCAAAATAAAAGGACAAAAGCAAACTGCTTATCGAATATTAGCAGCAAGTAATATTGGTCTAATAAATCAAGATCATGGAGATTTGTGGGATTCTGGCAAGATTGATTCTAATGAATCGGTAAATATTCCATATAATGGTGTTGCATTGAAAAAATGCATGGAAGTCTATTGGAAGGTAAAAATATGGGATATGAATCATAAAGAGTCCGAATGGAGTGAAAATGCTTATTGGACTATGGGTTTATTAAGCGACAGCGATTGGCAAGCAAATTGGATTGGTTTACCTAGAAAAAGAAGAATACGTTTACGCAATAAAAGTATAAAGGTGCATCATGAGCCCTGCCCATTACTTCGAAAGCAGTTCCACGTTAAACAAAAAATAAAAAAAGCATTTCTATATATCAGTGCGTTGGGAGAATATATAGTTTATCTAAACGGACAAAGAGTTGGAAAACAGCAGCTTGCCCCAGAATGGACAGACTATTATACAAGAGTTCAATATCAAACCTATGATGTTGCGAAACACCTTAAAAAGGGAGACAATGTTATTGGTGTCACTCTTGCAGATGGTTGGTTTATGGGAAACTTGGGACCTGGAAATCCACTAAAACATACATTTTATGGTAGAAATCGTCGATTAATAGCGCAACTTCATATTTACTATGATAATGATGCCGAAGTTGTTATAACAAACGAATCATGGAAAATTCTCAGTGATGGTCCAATTCAGATGGCAGATCATT
>WJKO01000584.1 GCA_014729055.1 Promethearchaeota archaeon
AGACTATAGAACGAGGTTATCAGGGTTAGATACTGAATTAAACATTGCGACTAAGGAATTAAAAAACGCTACAAGAGATAAAACAACACTAGAACTCACCCAAAAAAATATCAAAAGTGAACTTGAAAAACTGCAAAAGGAATTAGAAAAAAATACGAAGAAAAAAGATGCCAATCAGAAAAGATTGGATACACTAATTGAAGAACGTAAAGGCATTCTGAAAGAAATTGAAGCTGCTGAGGAAGAATATGAACGCGAAAAAATCGAAGTCAATGGAGTGTTACAAGTTCTATCAATATTATCACAAGATATTGGTGGTTCCGTAGATGATATTAAGTCAGATATTCAAGTTGCTAGTGAAGATTCATTAAGGAATTCTATTACTACATTTAGGGCATATATCGAGGACCTTGTAGATATTATTAAACCCGTTGAAGAGATTGTAGAATTACCTGAAGAACAAATAAAAGGAACAATACCTCCCGTCATTGATACTATGAAATTATTTACTGATAACATAGATGATACCTTGATGGATATCGTTCGTAATGTTCGGGAAGCTAATGATATTGCGGTTCAACAATCTACAGGAAATTTTGACAATCTTATTAATGATTTTATAGATATTATTGAAAATGTTAATATTTCTCTAAAGAAACTCACTCTCTCAAGATCAGGTGAATTACATAACCAAGTTGAAGAGATTGCAGAAGAGATCCAGAATTATACCAATATCCGTGCAGATTTAAGTAATAATATATCCACATTAACTACGCAAATTGAGGTAAAGTCTGAGGAGCTTGCCAATGTTGAGCGGGATTTAAATGATATTAATAAGAAAATTGATGATTTAACTAATAAAGTTGAGAAAGGGGAAGCCGAACAAGAAGAAAAAAATAAATTGGTCGAAGAAATTAATGAAAAACTAAAGCTTAATAGTCAGAAGGAAAAAGAAATAAAAGACTTCACTACTGAATATTGGAATAGTTCTAAGAAATTAAATTCGGAAATTGAAAAACAGACTGAGGTTCTAACAAAAATTCAAGACGATCTAAGGGAATTAAAAGATATACAACGATATTTAGATGAAATGGATGAGATAGACGAAAATGTATTAGATATTGAAAAACAAATTGAAGATAAAAAGAAAGCAATCTCTGAAGAAGAAGGCAATTAAACATTAATAGAAGATGAAATTGCAGAAATTCAAGCAAAAATTGATAATTTGAAAGAAAAGAGAGAGGATTTCAATGAAAAGCGAAAGGACCTTGATGATCAAATCGATGAACAGAATGAACAACTAAAATTAGTCACAGATAAAATGAGAGGACTTGAAAATGTCCAACGTATTATTAATGAAATAGAAGGTTTAAAGCTTGAAATTAGTGAAGCAAATGACAAAATAGATGAGAATAAAAGTGAAATTGAAGTTATTCAGTCAAATATTGATGAAATTCAAACAAATGTAGACGAAAAACAAAGTGAAATAGATTCGGAAAAAGAAAAACGTACTGAACTTAAAAACAATCTTAAGGAATTTAGAACCGTTCTTAGTGATTTAAACGGAATTTTGCAAGAACAACAAAATCGGCTCAATGAACTTAACCAAATGCAAGAAAGATCTATTGAGATCGAAAATCTTGAAAATGAAATTGATGAACAAGATCTATTTATTAGCGATATTGATGTTGAAATTCAAGAATTATTAGACCAAATCTCAGAGAAAGAAGAAGAAAGGACTTTAAAAATAGAAGAAATACAAAAAGTTACTAAAAAACGTGAAGATTCGTGGGAAAAACAAAAACAATTAAGGGACGAATTAAACGAAATTACTGCAAGTCTTTCTGGTGAAATTGCAAATCTAAAAACTGCTGAAAACAAAAAGATAACTATAACCGAAAGGATAGAACAATTATTTGATGATTCTAAGGAATATGGTAGTTTACCTCCAACTCCGGCTAACGAAACGGAAAATTCACTTGTTTCCAAGATAGAGGGTGCTAAGAAAGATAAAAAAGCCCTCGAACCAGTAAATCTAAAAGCTATTGAATATTATGAAGAAGTTAAAGAAAGATTTGATGAAATAGATATGAGAAGACAAACCTTACATCGTGAAAGAAAGACTATCCTTGATTCTATTAATCGAATTGAACTGGAAAAAACACGAACATTTATGAAATCTTATCATGAAATCAATCGACACTTCAGCAAAATATTTCAAGATCTCTCACCAGGAGGGTCGGCTAAAATGATTTTAGAACGACCGGATAAGCCTTTTGAAGGTGGAATCCAAATAGAAGCTAGACCAAGAGGTAAAAAGATTTCTTCTCTTGATATATTATCAGGCGGTGAGAAAACCTTGGTCGCTTTATCCTTTATTTTCGCAGTTCAAACGCAATTTCCAGCCCCATTTTTTGTCCTTGATGAAATTGATGCGGCATTAGATGGTCCGAACGTTCACAGAGTGTCTACGGTTATTAAGCGATTTGCAAAGGAATCGCAATTCTTAGTAATTAGCCACAGGGAAGAAAACATTATAAATGCAGAAATGATATATGGTGTATCCCAAACTGATGGTCTGACCTCGATCTTTAGTGTAGACTTAAATAAAGAAAGAAAGAGATTGGACGAATTAACAGAGGCAGAAGCTTAAAATAGAAGTGATAAATATGCCAGGATCTAAGAAAAAATCAAACAAAAAAAAAGAAAAATGTCCTTATTGTGGGAATGAGTTTGTTAGATTATCTGCCCACAAATGTAAGAAAGCACCTAAAGACAATCAATCATCCGAAACCAAGAAACAAGGAAGTTCTAAAAAGAAGAAATCATCGAAGAAATCATCAAAAAAAAAGTCGAAGAAACAGCCAGAGAAAAAAGTAGAAGAAGTTATTGAAGCCTCACTAAATAAGGACATTAATATTGATGAAGCAAAAAAAAGCCATTCACAAAAGCAAAAGTTCTGGCAAGGAAAGGTATGGCAAATTTTGCTCGATCCGACTTTGATGGGTTCTGAAAATATAACAAAATATGATTTGTCTGCACTCTTGAAAGATTTTACCCAAGAAATGTTGAAATCTGATTTAGTTGATTTTCGAATAAGTGGAATGGCCATTTACAATAGCGCAAAACTTCATCATAAGAAGATAAAAGACGTCATTGATGAGGAAGAAAAAATCCAAATTCAAGAGATGAAAGAACGAACTCAAAGAAACATTCCAAAATCGATGCCACAACCGATTAGAGAATCTAGAAAAATAGCAACTAAAGACGAATTATTCAGCGCAATGAGGTCTGCAATAATTGAAACTATGCAAAAAAGAGAGGTCCTAAGGAGAAGACGAGTAAAAAGAGAAGAAAGAAGGCGTGAATTAAAAGTCATTAAATCAAAGGGGAAACTCCCTAAAGAAATTTTAAGACATATAACGGGTAAAGATAGAACCATTGAAGAAATCTTAGATGAATGGTTTGAAAGAATAAAAGCGAAAATACGTCTGAATGATGGGGATACAACATCTTATGAAGAATTAGTAAAGGATATCATTGAAAAGGAATATCCGGATGATGCTTATGCACAGAAAATTAAATCTACAGAGTTATTCTTAGCATTGCTATTCTTAAGTACGGGGGGAAGTGGAAAATCCGCTCCTCGTTTAAAATTAAATCAATGGGAACAATTTGAAGATATTGAAATAGAAATTGCAAAATATTTTTAGGGAAGGAGTTGAAGAACAATTCCAGAAGAAGATGAGAGAGAAAAATCTGAAGAGGAAGAAGAGGAGAACGAGAATCCAATAGACGAAGATGTAGTTGAGGAAATGGATTTAAAAGAAGATGTAGTTGAGGAAATGGATTTAGATGAAGATGTAGTTGAGGA
>WJKO01000585.1 GCA_014729055.1 Promethearchaeota archaeon
ATATAGCACAGATTAGAAAAATAATATTAAATTGATGAGGTCTATACGGTGATTCTGGCGGGTTCTGACTCTTGAATAAAAATGTAAGACCCCAGATCAACCCTGCCCCCACTGCGCCTCCAATTTGCATAAAAAAGTTTATTTTTCCGCGATCCTTTTTGGGAAATAAGTCTGGGATTAATGCCCTTGAAGTGCAATGAAACATATTTGAAGTTATCCCGATAATTACTCCGTCACATAACACTAACCAGAATAAACTCGTGCCTTGTCCGAATAAAATAACAAACAATGCAGTACTAAGAGCACCGATTATATAAATAGGAACTCGGCGACCGCGTTTAGAACGAAGATTATCGGAAATAGAAGCCCAAAAAATAAAAGCAATTGTTCCAACGATTGCACTCATAGAAACCATTAGACTCATTTGCGCATCATTATAGCCAGTGCCAACTAGAGGGTTTGTTATGTAACTATTAAACCATTGACCCTCTGTTTCTCCATAAAAGGCAAGAGCAATCCAAATGCTCACCATACCGACAATCCATTTCTTGTTGAATCGTTTTTTTGATTCAATTTCTTCTATGGAGTCACCTACAACTTCAATTCTTTCGTCTATTTCTTCAGTTTTAATATTGGTATCTTTTGATTTCTCTTGCATATACATCTTAATCCTTTGAAATCTTTACTACGGGATTCACGTTCAGTTTGTTAGCTAAAACCACTGCGTTTTTCAAACTACCTTTAAATATGCTAAATCGCCAATTGTATGTTTTACGAGGTGGATTCAATGTCATAAAGGATACCGTATTTTCTCCTTGAACGAATTGGTTATCAGTATTCAAAGTGGCAGCTATATGAGTATCTCTATAATAGTTGTGTTTTATTATGTAAACATCATTGCCCAGCCCGATTAGACCATTCGGAAGTCCTAACCAAGTCCGTTTGAAATCAAATTTATCCAGATCGTATACTTTAGGTGTATCTTCCATTAATGCGGGACAATATATTAGTTTCTCTTCGTTTAAAGGAAATATTAAACCAGAATAGTTCCCAATTTTATTATCATATAATGGTGTAAATGTATAATTTTTTGCGGTTCTGAAAAAAGATAAGACTCTACTCATAAAAAGGGAATAATTGGGGTGCCAACGAATGTCAAATATTACGTGCTTAACTTCATCTATATCGTCAGGTAAATCTGTTTCATATAAAGAATATTTAATTGACTTTTTTCTAACTCTCAACATACGCACACTACCTCCTATAAGATCTTCTAAATCTGCATATGTGAGTAAATCCAAATCGGATTTCTTAAGTTCATATCCTGCTCTATTTTCTACCCCATAACATGCAGGTATATTGTCAAGCAAAATCTTATTGTCGGTAGATTCTTTGCTGGTATCTATATATTTGCCCCATGGCAAACTTATATTCTTCTCTTTAAAGATATCCTCTAATTGCATTAGAATTTTGTTACAATATTGAATACAGTCTCTACTTTCTTTAGGTGTGTAATAGATTTCTACTAACACTGGTGTTTGACCAGTTGAATCAGATACTTCAGCAAGTAATTGGTGTTTCCATGCCATTTTCAAATCGAGTTTAATCTCTTGGGGGATCTTAATACCTTGCGACTCCCCCCATTCAATTAATTTCTCGGTTGCTAATAATTTATTTCGCGATTGATAAGTAAAGGAGCGTATCTCACCATCCCGCTCCCATGGTAAACGATATGTTCCCATCCAGAGATATACCCCGCCATAGTAATCCATGTTCCAAGAACCATCGGTAAATGGACCAATCTCTACTGGTTGTAGATCTAACGCACGCATTCTATTGATGTAATCCGTAACGCTCACCATTTGAAATCCTTGACTTTCAAGTCGCTTATATTTGTATGTATGATTTTGATACGCTTTTTCAGAAGCACCATAACCCGGCATATAGTTATTACCGCGAGCAAACGCCAATTCCCCATCATCCCAGTAGGAAAACCGCTGTATTATTTGGCGTGAGTTATTTTCAGCATTATATCCATGTGCACCTTTAATCAGAGCAAAAATGGACTTGTATTTGTAATAAGGGGCAAATTTACGCGTCTTATGGTGATGAGAATAGAAATGTTGGTTCAATAATGCTATATTAAACCCTTGTTCCCGCATATATCTTTCAGCGCCCTCTCCGAAAAAATTCTCTTGAGCGAAGAAGACACCACTGCGTTTCAAACCATATCTATCGAATATTTCTTTGTTTATTTTACAACTTTCTACCATATCCCTATATGGGTACGCCAAATATACTTGATCAGAATAATGTACATTCACTATTTCAATCTGATTTCGTAAATTTAGTTTTCTAAGTAGCGCTAAGTCTTCCGGAAAATGACGGGCTAAAAATCCAATAAAATGACCTTGTATTTCTAAACTCGCTTTCCATTCGGGATGTTCATCAAAAAAACGCACAAATGGAGTGAAGCTTGCTTTTACAAGCTCAAAATAAGAATTTTTATCACCCGCCTTATATTGTAGATTAAAGTGGTAAATGCTCATCGAGTATTTTTCTGTCTGGTCGTAGTCTTTAGACATATATTTTCAACTTGTAGGAGAATTTACAATTCGATTTAAAGAATTTCTCATTCTTTTATTCATAATTATTTTAAAGAGATAATAAATAAATAAATAAATAATATGAAAGATGATGAAACCTATAAAATTTCTGACAAATGGGAAGATATAGGTTACCATCGTGTGATAGGTGGGTTCTATTATAATATTGTTTTTGCTCTGTTAGCTATTGGATATGTGCTTATTCTTCCTTTATTAGTCCCATATCCAGAAAGTATGGGGTTTTACAACATACTTACAGGAATATTCAGTTCAATTTTTACATTTGCTGATTTTGGACTAGCTTCTGCTTTATCACGATATATTGCGGAATATAGAGTAAAAGATAAATTGCGGACGATACAGTATATTCGATTCTTTATCTGGTTCCAAGCATTTACGGGTCTTGCTCAGACTACCGTCATCTCTCTTATAGGTTTATACGCGTTAAGAAATACTAGTCTATCATTTATGCCATGGATGTTTCTTTGGTTATCAACTATTCAATATCCGGGTTGGCTCGGTGTTTTTAATGAGGCGTTGAAAGGATTCCAACAATATGGGAAAGTTGCACTTGCGGGTTTACTAAATACGGTTATATTTCAGACGATTACGTTAGTAATTGGGGCTCAGCTAGGTGCATATATTGGGGAATTGAATCCAAGGATCGGTGGTATAATGGGATCAAGCATAGGGCTCGTTATAGGATATTATGTTGACGATTTTACAACAACAATAATCACTGGTCAAATGTTTGCAAAGGTTCTAAAACCTATGGGATTTAGACTTAGAGACGTTCTCATACCCAGAATAAGAAAGGAAGTAGCATTTGAAAGTTTAAAGTTTGGAATAGGCGTAATGCTATTTGTAATTTCATATCAGAGCGTGGGTTCCATTCTTGCACTCATTTATGCACGAGATCTTCCTAACTATTCAACGTATGTCGGAATACTTTCTATATTGAGCCCAGTCATCGGATTAGCAGAAACAGTTAATGGAATGCATATAGGAAACCATAGATCTACGGTTTCAGAGGCATATTTCAACGAAAAACCAAATTACGCAGTATATTTATTATCTAATGGATTCCGAACAATGGGTCAAATGACGATGCTAATTACCCCATTAGCGTTATTAATTTCTCCCATGGTGGTTGAATTCATTTATCCCGATTATATCAATATATTTTATAAGATTTTTCTCTGGAAAATTATTTTCTCAACTATATTTCAACATAGTCATTTAATGAATGAGGTGTTAATTGGAACTGGAAATCATAAGTTTAATATTGCTATAACCGTTGCAGAGCAATTGGTAACCTTGATTGCGTCAATAATATGCATCAAATTAGAATTGGGCATATTTGTGCTAATCTTCCCCGGATTTTTTCAAACGGCTCTAAAGCAAGGTTTAGGATGGTGGTATATTAATAACAAAATCATAGACCTAAAGATAAATCCATGGCAAAATTGGATTGCTACTGGAATGGCTGGAATATTGTATTTTATGGTTATTTATTTTTTAAAATGGTTATTTTCGTTCACTTTGACGCCATTAATAACAAATATAGGCACAATTGCAGTCTTAGTGTTATTGGGGATCTACATTCTTCCCGGCTTGTTTTATTTTCTACCAGTTGGTTTATTTGGTGGATACGATACCCACACACTTACCGATTTTGAGAAAGCAGTTGAATTGTCAGGACCTTCTAAATTCATTATCAAAATGTGGTATAAAGGGGCGGAATTTGGTTCTAAAAAGAGCAAATTACACAATAAATTCCCAATGGCTTATGATAATGTTGAAAATGAGGTTAACGAACTAATGGAAATGAAAAAACAAGTCGATACAATAGATGACAGAAAAAAATAACAAATCATAATAGGAAAATAAAAAAAATGTCGGAAACAAATATGATTCCAATCTCTGAGATTTCCCAAGATATTGTATCAAAGATTAAACTCGTATTATGTGATATTGACGATACCATTTCTACGGAAGGAAAAATCCTACCAGAAGCATATAATGCATTATGGAAACTTAAACGTGCTGGTTTTCATGTCGTTCCAATAACGGGAAGATGCGCAGGTTGGGTAGATCATATCGCCCGAATGTGGCCAGTATCCGGAGTTATTGGTGAGAATGGGGCGTTTTATGCTTATATGGATATATCTTCAGACCACAAGAAATTAAAAAAAAGATACTATTTACAACCAGATGAAGTGAAAGAAGCTCAAAAGAAGTTTGAAGACATAAAAAAGGAGGTTTTTTCGTTATTTCCACAAGTCAAGGTAGCTTCAGATCAACCTTATAGACAATTCGACTTAGCAATAGATTTCTGTGAAGATGTCCCGCCTTTAGAACGAAAAGATGTGCTAAAAATAGTTAATATTTTCGAGAACTATGGCGCCCAAACGAAAATATCATCGATTCATGTGAATGGGTGGTTTGGTGATTACGATAAACTCACTATGACAAAAATTTTCTCGAAGGAGCAGCTGAAAATAGATCTGGAAAAGACACCAGAGAAAGCACTTTTTATAGGAGATTCGCCCAATGACCAACCAATGTTTAATTTCTTTCCAATATCCGTAGGTGTCCAAAACATTAATAATTTTAAGGATTTGATAAACAATTTTCCTACCTACGTTACCAAAAAACCAGCAGGTTTAGGATTTGCAGAAATCGTAAAAATAATAATAGAAAAGACGTCTTTAGCTGATCCTTAGTTTTTTGTAGTAGAAAAGAGAGATAACCAAGAAAAATCCCGCCAGTAATGCAGTAATTATTAGATGATATTTAAATTCAATTATATTCATTATTTCTTCGGTTAAGGCGGTGCTTAGAAAACTTGATAACCAGCCACCAATACCGATTCCTATTCCCGCCCGTCCAGAGATATTCGTTTTGTCAGATAGATCAGCCCATAGGATAAATCCATTAATTGTATAAAAGCTAACTGCACTACAATATATATATGAAGAGACTAAGAGTAAAGAACCGCTTGGATAACTGGCAAATAATAGATCTCCTACGATAAATCCTATAAAAGCACTTATGAATACGATCATAGGACCATATTTTCCTCTTTTTTGGTAAATCCAGCCCATTATCAAGGCAGAAATCAAATGGACAATTCCCAACCAGATTTTAACACCGAATTTACCCCCCCACATTAACAAAAAGAAAGGTTCCCCTTTTAGTCTCAAAAATCCAAAACTATCTACAAAATAAACACCGAACATTAAAACAACGATTATCCCAAATGAGTATATATTTCTTTTGTCGCTATAATGTGTTTTTTCTTTTTCTTCGTTAAAGTCAAGGAGTTTAAGTTTGTCCAAATTGAAAAGCGCAATTAAAATTAAAATACCAAGCGGAATAGTGACAATGATAGTTTCTAAACTCAATCCTTTAAATGTCCATTCTACCATTGACATATTACCGACCAGATACGCCAATCCAGTAATAAGACCAGCAAGAATCCCTCGATTCTTACTTGGTATTAATAGGAAAACAAATACAAATGGTTGACATAGTAAAAATCCGAGGACAAGGCTAAATACTATAATCCATATCGTAAAATGAAAGGGCTCGCTTAAAAAGTTGGCAAAAAATGTAATAGCTCCTTGTATTCCAAAAGATCCTAATAGAATGAATAATCTTGACTTTATTTGTAAACTTACTTTATTTAAAAGAAATCCTGAAATAATCCCTACGACACAAGCATTGACAGCCATCAGTGCCATTAATAGATTGAGCTTCGCTTCAGGAACACTACACACCACACCACCTAAATGCGGAATCCCCAATTGTACTAATTTCACACCGGAGAGATAATTTGCAACCAACATACAAGTAACAAAAAGATATGGAAAATAGACCGACCAGACTTTATTTACTTTTTCATTTTTTGACATGTTTTTTTGCAATATAGCGCACATCCATAATAGCATCTGAAAAATTAATTAATATTGGGATGAAATCCTAAATAAAATTACTAAAAATAATAAAAATAATCGTAGTTGAAAATACTTTGATCGTAAAAGATGATAATAAATATACGCAATATGCCTACAATTACGTTAAAGATGTCATAGATAATAT
>WJKO01000586.1 GCA_014729055.1 Promethearchaeota archaeon
ACAAGCTATTATGAATGAAAGAAAGGGGGACGGAAAGTCCGGAAAAAGGAAAAAGCCCAAGAAAAAGAAGAAGAAAAAGAAGAAATTTGATTCCGACCTCGATATTTCAAAAACTGAAGAAACAGTTGCTAAAGTTAAAAATTTATTCTCTGCGGAAAATTTGCGTGCACAATTAAAGGCAATTTTTTCAATTGATAATATTGTTAAATACAAAGTATATATTGTGTTGTTCTTTTTAGTGTTGCTCCCAACCATAATATTTTTCTCATCCGTTGGTGTAAGAGTAAATAAACTTGTAAAGCAACAATCACCTGAAGCATATACAAGTGACTTCACATACGGAGAAGAATTATTTACAATTAGTACATACAATCCAATAGCTAGAGATATTAACAATACGAATAATCGGCAATTTAGTTATGAAGTACAATTTATTCAGGAAGAAAATACTGAATATTTATTACCCACCAGCCAATATTACGTAGAAATACATGATGTAACTTGTGAATTAGCATTTAAAAACAACAGGAGTAGTTATGATTGGTTTACTACTTGGACATACTTTACAGAGGTAGATCAAACGCTTGCATTCGGAGAAAAAATTTCGGGAACCGTTGATGTTGACTATGCAATCTTTGGAAATTATACCGTTCAAGAAAATGACAGTGATGATTGGAATGCTTGGTTAATTACTATAACAATCAATTCGACACATTATTATGCTCCAGAAGATTCAGATACCGCAACGATTGGATTCCAAGGCACGGTAATAAATGTAGCAGATTTACGATCTTTAAATATGGGAGCTGCAAATTCATTTGGGTTAACAGTAATTCTTATATACATGGTAATTGCGGGACTTGCAATGGTATTCTTCTTGATATGGCTCCAAAAGAAAAGGTACTCCTTTATACAACCATACTAAACCATACAACCATGCTTATTTTATTAGTATTTTTTTCCTTCACTTAAAGATAAAGGTCTCAAAAGTTTTGAAAAATAAGTGAAATAAAGTTTTATAGCGTTCAAGAATTAGCCCAGTATAGATATAGAATGGTCATTCATACTCAAACTGGCAAAATTACCGAAAACATATATCATATCGACATTGGACAATTTGGTATCCATCGCGTTACGAGTTCTTTTTGCTATTGGGACGGAGAAGTCTGTGTATTAATGGATGTGGGCACCACAGATGAAGTCTATCACTTGTTGAAGTTTCTGAGGAAAAACGATATACCTTATTCTAAAGTTGTAGGAATCATAACGACTCATTACCATTTTGACCATGGTGGTGGTAGCACAAAACTATGGAGAAAAATGGTAAAAAAGAAGAATCCAGATTTCAAAATTTATGTTCCTCAAGACACTCATGATATGTTGCAAGACGCAGAAGAACATCTTATCGGTGCAAGAACTACGTTTGGGGACTTTATTGGAAATATGAAACCAGCCCCTCAAGAAGCATATAGAATTATTAAAAAAGACAAAACACTGCCGATTGATTTAAGCAACGGATATAGTATTAAATCGTTAGCAACGCCAGGTCATTGTAATGATCATTGTTGCCCGACAATCTATAAGGACAATAAGCCATATTTTTGTTACGCGGGAGAAGCAGCAGGCACGTTATTTCATGGATCCAAGCTAGTAAGTTTGCCTACATCAATGCCTCCACACTTTAATTGGAGATCATATATGAATAGTCTAAAAAAGATTAAGAATTTAGACCCCGAAGTTCTTGGATTCTGTCATTTTGGAGCTATTGTTGACCATAAAAAGCAAGAAACAAGGCAATTTCTTGGTGAACATGAACAATATATGCATAAATTCAGACAGAAAATTATAGACTTATATAAGGAAAAGCCCAGTACTCGATATATTATCGAGCATATGCCCGAAGAATTATGGGAAGAACGTGTCGATCCAATATTCCATGATGCAGAACCAGCTATTCGGTTTTTTAAAAATTTACAATTAGCGCTGGTCTATGGTATGATGATCGATTTAGGATATCGCAAACCAAAATATGAAAAATAGAGAATAGAGTTAGAGAATAGATAAAAGACTGCTGAAGATAAACTAACTATCCAGCTATAAAAGTGTAGTTATGAATTTCAACAGCAATATATCAAACATCGTAATTGAAAGAGCGTTTATTTCTTTGGTGCGCAAGATGGGATTCAATATTGCAATAACTAAAAAACCCAAGCCGAATACTACATATGAATATACATAATAGTATCCCCATACAGTTAGTATCATTATTTTGCCTAGTAATGGTATAATGAATAGAATCCAACCGATAATTACTTCTTTTAAATACTCTCCTTTGCTTTCAAAACCCTTGCTTTTAAATATTTTTGAAATATAGAAATTCAAACTGAATAATATGATTGTGGTATATATCAAACCCGAAACTGATGTAGCACTGAGAAAGTCCCCAAGAAATCTCTTTATTGCGAGATCAATAAAAATATAACTTATTCCAAAGACTTCAGTAGCTATAATAAAAGATTTTATACCATCAACAGCTTTTAAATTTCTCAAATAGGAATTTGGTTTGTTATCCTTTGCAAAGATCTTGTAGTTTATCGCTAAGATAATTAATGTCCAGAAGAACATATAATCGTAGGGAAAATAATTATTTAACAATGAGCTGGATAGATAAATGCCAAATAATTTTAGTACTTCTTCTGGAAAGTCTTCAATAAAGTAAGCTACGTCATGAACCACGGAATTTGGTAGATAATGCAATATTAAGAACCATAAATTCGTGAATACTACCGCAATTAGAAGATATTTCAATATTTCCCGCAATTTATTCTGCTCGGTTACAACGATAGTATTAATCGGTTTTTTGCTTTCGTTTTCGTTATTGGGTATTTCTTTATCCTTTTGCTCCTTTTCTTTTGAATCATCATCGTACATATAAACTTGTTCTTCTTCGCGGATTTTTCCAACTGGGTATCCACTTATATCTTTTTTCTCAAGGAAAGTATTCCAATACGTGGTTATTTTATCTTTTATGATTTTAACATACATATCTTGCTTGCTGATATATGAGATCGCCATACTTGCTACTGCCAGAGCCAAGAAAATACTCATTATAAGTGTCCCAAAGCCAAAACTAACTGCTAATATAACAGTTTGTTTGTTACTTTTGTTTTCTTCAATATCCAATGCATTATTCATCCATTTTATTTCCTCACAGATGGCCGTTGGATTATAAAGGCTCGATCCGTGTGCAAATATTGACGTTGTTACCAACAGTTTACGGGCACTTCCATCGCTAAAACTGCCATAAAGTTCATTTCGTTGATCATATAAACCTTCGGTAAAGTTCTTTAACAATTCCTCAGGTTCTTGTGGGAATATTCGTTGATCTAAATCATCCGAAATTAACAAAAAATTATTATGACTGCTTAAATTCATAGGAAGCGTTAAATTATAGCCCATATCCATATAAATTTGGTAACTATATGGTAAACTACTGTTCTGAAGCACAATATTTCGTAGATATTCATAATAATCATCATACCAGAAATCAAATCCACCTGGATTTCCACAAATCACTCCCTTAATGGTTTCATTTCTTATGATTGACAGCAAAGTTGCATAATGACCCCCATGAGAATGTCCTACAACGCCTATCCTATCATGGTCAATGTATGTTTGGTTTAACAAATAATTCACGGTTGAGTTTAAAAGAATTAAATCATCCAGACCATAATTACTTACTTCGATTAAGACCACAATATAATCATTCCTAAGAAATTCAAGCTTTATATGATTCATAAATTTGGAATTTACGCTATCGCCGTGTAATAAAATAACTGCGGGAGAATTCTCTAAATTCGTGGATCTGGACTTGACTATGCTGATCTTCCGCCAGATATTAATATTCCAATCGTCATCAAAAGGATCCATGTATCCTTCATTTATTGAAACCTCCTCAATCTCTTGACTAGCGTTATAGAAAAAGTACTGACCGATATTGAGAGAAATAATGAGGATTATAGAAATCAGCAGTCTGTAATTTCTTTTCATATGAAGTATCTCGTCCTTTTGTGC
>WJKO01000587.1 GCA_014729055.1 Promethearchaeota archaeon
CCATCACAACAAGCGGCTAAGATAGTACCAAAGCCAGAACCGAAACCTGAGCCAAAAGCTGAGCCAGAGCCCGTTAAAGCAGAACCCCCTCCACCTAAACCCAAAAAGAAGCAAAGACCAAACTTTGCTCCGGGTAGCAATGAAGAAAAAGTGATGCAACATATTCAAGCATTTGGGACAACACAACATGGAATGATGAAGAAAACGATGGAGATGGGTATTAGTTTTGCTGCAAAAACGGGAGCAATCGGACCTTATTTGGATGTATTAATAGATGTTCCGAATTGGGGGACGGACTTAGAAATCATGTCTGCCTGCGAATTATTGGGGTTGATAGGGAAATACAACGCCAGTGGTGCTACAACTCTGGGTAAAGTCTTAAAACATTCAAATCCCTATGTTAGAGAAAAAGCAGCCGAAGCTTTGGTAAAAATGAAAAAGAATGCAGCTCCCGCGCAAGCAGCGCTCTTAGAAGCTACAAAAGATGTATCTCCAAATGTATCTAAGCTTGCATATCAGGCACTTAAAAACTTCAAAAAGATGTCAAAAGAAGAAAAGAAGCGAATTGAATTCATAGCCCAACAAGAGAAAGAACTGAGGGAATTGCAAGCCAAATCTCAGCAGAAATTACAATCAAGTGGGGATCTGAAGCCGAAAGCAACGAGTTTTGATGAGTTTGATAATGTATTCTTTATGTCGCATGCAGTGGACGACTTTCCATGGGTAGAAAAAGCAGTAAAAGAAATTGAGAGTTGGCCTGGATGTCGATGTTGGATTTGTGAACGTGATATTAAACCCGGTGATGATTGGATGCAAGAAATCTACAAAGGTTTGTCGAGTGCAAATTGGTTTCTATTATTCTGGTCAAATAATTCAGATAATTCAAAATGGACCCGTGAAGAAATGAATGAAGCAAAACAGAAAAATATAGAAAGTGGCGGCGTTCCCAGGGTGAGTGTTATAAATCTTGGAAAGGATGAATGGCCAGCACTATTTGCACGCTCTCAAAGTGCAAAAGTGCTCAGCGATGGTGATATGGCTTCGTATCTGAAGAATTTACGTTCTCAATTAGGTGTATAGTTCTTTTATTTCATTTTATTTTTATTTTATTCTTTTATTTTATTTCATGTCTCTTAGTTTTCCAAGTTTTGAGGCACATTCACCCAATTTCTTCCCGATATAATCTTGTTTTTTAATATATATTTCCTCCGAAATAATACCTTTTTCATAGTCGGCTTTAACTTTATCACGCATATTGTATAACATGTCCATATATTTCTTTAATTTTATCGCTGAATTAGATTCCTTCATGTTTGTTTCTTTAAAAGCACCGTTTGTGGTTGGTATCATATCCTTTTTATTATCTGAAATGTTCTTTCTTTTTTTCTTTCTACTTTCTGATTCTAAATCCGGTTCTGCTTTTCTTTCGGTTACCTCAATTTCCTCTTTCTCTGTTTTCTTCGTATCTTTCGTCTCTAATTCTTGTTCTTTCTCTGTTGTATCTTCATTTATATCTTTAGGTTTAAGAGTCTTAGAGAGATCATCATTTACATCTCTCTTTTGAAGCATCGCATTATAAAAAGGAATCCCCAATATTTTTAGACTTTTTTCAACCGCTTTTTTTAGAGTTCGTGTTTCATAAGTATATTCCCTCCAAAAGGCTACTATTTCCCGCCAATTCTCATCAGATAAAGAATCTTTCACATAGAAATAGATTCGGTCTTTCCGCTTAAGTACTTCAAGTATTTCTTTTACCTTTTCTTGCTTCTTTTTGTAAATGCTGTATGATTGTTTTATAAATAGACTTACGGCAGCACTAATAATTCCACTCAACATTGCTTTCACCCAGAATTTCATTGGTTCTGGAGGTGGCCCAACCTTTTTGATGGATAAATCATCGAAATTAATGTTACCCGCCGTGTCTTGAATATAAAATCTGATGATATATACATTATCAATCTCCAAATTCGACCACAGATCTGTATTTATTTCCCCGCTGTTCCCCGTAAAGTATTCGGGTGAACTTTGTCCCGAACCGAGAATAATATACCAAGTTGTGTAATCATTTAATTCAGTAATATCTACATCAAATGCCGGGGTTTCGTGGAATTCTGTTCCAGCAAATGGCGAAACTACGTCTATGATAGGATCCGTTGCATCTTTGATAATTCCAACATCTGCGGTTCCAATATTTCCCATGCTATCATTTGCATAAAAAGTGAGCGTATATGCACCATCTTCGAGATTGGTCCATAATCCGGATCTTATAGTTTCATTACCTGTAAACGTGTAATTATGATTGCCCCCATCAACTGAATACCAAGTTTCTTCAAAATAGAAATCAAAAACTGTGATGTTTAAGTCAAGCAGTGTGTTATTTATATATATATTAGGGTTAGGCTGAATGATCTCAATAGTGGGTTTTTCAATATCTTTATTTAGGACAAGATCTTTCTCCGCAAGATGACCCGCAAGGTCCTGCACATAGAATCTGATGGTAACCGTACCATTACCTTGATCATCCCATTCATCTTCATCTATATCAATATTCGAGCCAGTGAATGGAATCATAGTAGATCCGAAATCAAGCGAATAATTCTGGGACTGAATTACATATTCATCAATTTCAAGATTTACGGAAGGTGCATCATACGCGTATACGTCATTATCGCTTGGGGTTAATATAGTAACAAATGGAGCCAATAGATCTTTAATATACCATTCTGGGATGAAATCTTTTGCATTCGAGACTCCGCTTACAGTATAAGGTGTTTCACCAAATCCATTGCCAGTGGCATCAAACCCATCATAATCATCCCAAAAATTACCTTGTGTGGTAGTATTCCAATCATTACTCGTCCCATTATCTTCGCCATTAATTGTATTTGAAATAAACGTATTATTATATACTAGATTATCTTGATTTGAGTCTGCATCTATATATAAACCAATGCCCATGTTATTGGTAATATTATTCAGATATACGGAGAGATTGCTTACTGAATTATTTAGATGAATCCCATACCCATTAGAATCAACATTATGTGATATATTGTTTTGGTAGAGATACCCTTCATCTATTTGAGCTAGATCTATTCCTTTAATGCTATTCTCAGTAATATTATTGTCAAATAAAGTGAGATTATGATGAAAATATGACGAGGTATAAGCGCTAGTCTTTATTCCGTTCTCATTATTCTTGATGTTGTTAAATTGTATTATCGTGCCATTCGCATCATATCCTGTATGAAGATTGATACCCCAAAGGCAGTTTTGAATTGTGTTGTTAAAAATCCACGTATTATTACACGGTTCTTCTAATCCAGGTATCACAGAAATATCAATACCGACCAAAGTTGAGGAATTAATATAATTATGCTTTATTTGGTTGGAATGACAATCGTGGACTAAATATACCCCATGCCGGTTATATGTTAGGTTATTATGCATAATTATATTATTACTTGAATTATCGCAGAGGAGAACGCCAGCCCCCGTATTCTTCGATAGATTATTATTAAATATAATTCCGTTACTGGTATTTTGTATTTTTATTGCAGCTTGATAATCGGGAAAAACACCCCATTCAGAATTATTTATTGAACAATTTTGAATCTGAAACTTGACATCGGAATTGTTAATATAAATCCCACTTCCAGAATTCCCACAGTCAATTAAGATATCCTTAATTACGTATGGATTTTTTTCTGTTCCTTTTCCTTTTAACCAAATGAGGCTCTCAGCCCACGCCCAATCGTGACTACTTTGTTCGTCAATAATGATAGCGCTTCCGTTAAAGCCATCATCGTGTATTGGTAAATAATCATAAGTTAAATCACCCGTAGGTATAATATATGGATCATCTCCGATGCCATTGTCGTCATCATCATCTGAGAAGCTTCCGTAATTATACCAAATGTTTCCTAATTGAGAACTATTCCAATAATTGTTATCATTATTCGAATCAACCATATTCACAATATTTGGTGAGCCCGTCTGATCGAATGTATTCAACCAGAATCTGTTGTAATGGCAATTGGATATTAAATATACGTTATATAACTCATTATCTCCGAAATAGTTACCTGTAAAGTTATTTGATTCACACATACTCATTGTCAAGCCACTCCATGCTCCAGCTTCTGGTCCTCCACTATCCGTTATGGTGTTATATGAGAAGCTGCTGTTATCTACTTGACTTAGGGCAACTCCATTTCTTTTAGTATTATTAAATATCGTACAGCCGCTCATTTCTATATAATCACAATCAGTCATTTCAATTCCATCATCTTCATTGTCAATAACACTGCAGTTGAGGATATCGATATGGTGTTGCCAACTGCTTATTTTGATACCATCGGCACTATTATTATGAATACTACAATTAGATATCGTAATGAGATTACAAGAAGATATGGCTGAAAAATCTACTATTTTAATACCATTGGCACTATTATTATGGATACAACAATTAGATATCGTAATATTCTCAGACTCAGATATTTCAATACCACTAGCAGGATAGGATCCATATAAACCATTATTGTATATAGAAGAATTGATTATTTGACCATTATCTGTTGAATATAAACATATTCCAGAATGTTCACTGGCTTCACCACTAGAGTTTGTTATCGTTAAATTGACCAATTTGAAATTTTTATCTGATTCTCTGATATCCACACCACAAGACGAGTTTTGGGCGTTTATTTGTAGATCTTCAATCAAAAATGGATCTTCTTTTGTTCCAGTTCCACTGCACCAGTATCGGCTACCTGTGTAAGTCCAGTTGTTATATAAAACTTCGGTCGAATCAATTTGAATTACCGATCCATCGTAAAAAAACTCACCTGTAATAGGTTTAAAATCCGCCGCGGGTTCATTATCAGAGATATTATATAAAGAATCACCAATTCCATCACCATCAGAATCGCTGTCTGTATAGTCTACCCAGTAATTACCTGCTATTGATGTATTCCAGTTATTTCCGTTTGCACCGTCAACTTCAAATGCATTAGACAAACTAGAATAACCAAAATAATTCTTTGATATATTGTTGTAGTGCGAATTAAACCCGACGTTAATAGTGACGAAGCTGTTATTCACGATATTTTGCTTGATGGTATTATAAGAACAGTCGGAAATAGCAATTCCATAACCCGCACTATTGTTTATAAGATTTCCGTACACGAGATTATAGTGTCTATCTCTAATTTCTATACCACTTGCTCCACTTATATTGATATTATTTTCTATTATGTTATTGTACCATCCTCTTACCTGTATTCCATCATCAAAGCTGTCACTAATTATATTATTAGTAACATTACTGTTGTCACACCATTCCAAATAAATTCCCTTATTCGAACTGTTCACAATGAAATTATTTTCTACCCTACTATGATGAGAATATACTAAATAGAGAGCTGTGTCTTCACAGTTAGTAATATTATTTCCACAAAATCTATTATCCAAATTATGAACGGGATGCATAGCAAGTGAATATATTCCATATCCCGTTGCATTAACGATTTTATTATTAATAATCGAATTATTATTACAATCATTATTTAGGTAGATTCCGTTCTCAAGTTCTAAAATTGAATTGTTATTTATCTTGTTATAATTGCTTTCATTTGCTAAATGGATGCCATAATTACCCTCAAATTGAGTAGAGAAATTGTTCTGATACAAAGTTCCGTATGAAGTATTAACTAATCTAATACCCGCAGCGTTTGAATCCACAGATCCTATATTACTGAGCGTGCAATTTCTTATCTCGAAGTATTTGCTTGAGTTTTCAATAATGATTCCCGAATATTGATTTTCACAATCAATTTCTAAATCTTCTAGCACATAGGGATCGTTCTGACTTCCAGATCCAGAACACCAGCTTTCTTGAACTGCAAGCGACCAATTTGACCCAATAATATGTATCTTTTCCGCATCAACACTCCCAAATACTGCCAAATCATTTTTTTCTGATATGCCGTCTTCTCTTCTTGTTTGTGTGAACAAAGAATTATCGCTCAACAATAATATATTTAGTATAAATAGGCAAATAATGGTCTTCGAGTAAACGGTTCGGTTCAATTTCATTATAACTCTCCTTTATTTTGTATTTCTTGAATATCACATATTGAACATATAAATAGCATAATTATGGCGATTTATTCTATTTTAGTTCTTCTTCTTAGAATTTATTTTTTTCTTTTGATGAAAAAAATTTCTTTTAAATTCCAAAAAGAAAAGATAAACGCTTTTCTGTTAAATAAAAAATTCAGATGAATAGATAACCAAAAGTAAAAAAAGGTCACATTTTAACGTTTCACGCCGCTTGGTGACGGCACTACTTGCGTTAACCCCATTAGGCTTGATTGCAGTGTTCGGAATGGGTACTGATATGACCCTAATGGGTATGAACGTGACCAATTGATAAAATGTTCTAAATAATTTAAATTTTTCGATTCTACCGTTGCATCATCTATCCAAAAATATATCGGATAGAATATTTAGCGTATTTTAAGATTGGGCTATCATTCAGGTAGTAATGACAATTCGCGTTCATATTCTTTGGTTAAGTCTTTCTTTTTTAGGAGATACGCAATAACTCCTAAAAATAAAATACCATTTGCCCCGATAACTATTCCCGCAATAGCAGGCATTGGAATCCTAAATACATCAACACTCGTCCATATAGTATGATTGAAATTATTTCCGTAATCCTTGACGAAAACTATGTATTGATACCTGCCTGAGTCCAATTTCGGTAGAATGGTTCTGAATGTGGTTGCTCCACCATATGCATCCATTTTATAGTAATTAAAGGATTGAAAACCATCGGTAGAACACACAAGATAACCAGCTTCTACCTCAGCTTCTCCGTCTTCTGCTCCTACTTGAGCAATAATTGTATCATCAACGCTCGGATGCTCGGGATTGAGACTTAAACTACTGGTAAACACTGGCGGATTTGGATCTTCAATTGTTGAGAAATTACCATGGAGTGTTTTCATGTTGTGTGCAGAAACCGTAAAGTTATAATTTTGAGCGCCCTCAGGCAAGATTACTTCAATATTACCGCCATTGTCGCTCTCAAAGTAATCATAAGCGCCATCCTCGCCCTGTATGCATAATAATGCATCGGCTACTGTATTTGTGTTTTCATCTTGAATAACCAAGTTTATTTTTTCTCCTTCGTAATAGGGTGTTTCTTGTGAAAAAATGCCCGTAACACCCCCATAAGTTCCATCTTGATCGAATGATTTTGGAAAATTGGTATAAATATCAGTTTCTGGGTCACCCAACAAGTTATATGTGAGGACATTTTTCCTTTCCCATTCCGTTACGTGAATGCTATATTCGATTTGCTCACCTGTGTCTATATCATACGCACCGTCCCACGGATTGTCAGTCATCCACCACCAAGAATTTACATAATCTCTCTTCATTTCATAGAGCGCTTTACCTTGTTGATAGTATCCATCTTGAAACATCTTCATGAAAAATAAGCGCGACATTCCGCGATTCATCTCACATAATTTTTGGTCTTCATCCCCATATACGCCATCAACACTGTCCCAATCGTCATCACGATGGAAAAATGTAAGTCGCATACCGCCGACAAATCCTATGGCGCCTCCCCGTGGGTTCTTTATCAAATGTTCTCCTAAACATTCTATACTTTCATCATCGAAAAAATTAGTTAAACATGCATCACCGTAGAAAAGGGAAGGCATTTCATAGTTATCCATATTATCAGCATCAGAAGAATACAAAAAATCATATCCTGCCCCCAATTTATCAAATTTATCAATTGCCCCGTGACCTGCGTAAAACACAATGCTATTTCCTGCCCGACATTTATCATCATAAAAAGTGTTCCAAGAGAGATTCGTTACTCTATGTGGAGGTGCTGGATCATTTGTTTCAATAAGTTTGCGGATTGTCATACTCGATGGAATTGATTCGGAAATAATTTGATCCACCAAATAACCTTCCTCTTCGCCGTCGGGATCCTCAGATGTAATAGATTTTTGGATTGCACCCGCCAAGGTAATTCTTTTAATCCAATCCCCTGCCGAAGACATATTCTCATAATATATGGTTTTATTTACCATAGTAGCTAACTCAGCAGCATCAACTCCAGGGAACCGACCGACGTAAACCTCTGGCGTCCAATCAAGCTCATCTCTACCATTAGAATTATATTTCGCACTTTCTCCGTATACACCATCACCATCCTCATCCCAATTTCCCGTCAAGTCTGCATAATAATAATCCGTCGGTTTTAAGCTTTGAGATCCTCTTGGCTCACTAAAGGTTGTTAGCAATACGGTATCTGGATTATATGAATATCTGATGGGAATGAGGTGTGTATCTCCTGCAATTAACACCCATTTGATACCATATGTTAAATAATAGTCTATAATACAATTTCTAATTTTTTCTGGCACGTCATTTCCTTCATAACTCATGAATTCTGTTTGGTTGACAATCTTTGTCGGTACTCCTTTCTTGGTCTTCCATTCTGCGAGCCGTTCCATTTCTGCTATTTCATCTGTTTGGTCTCTCGTGATGATGATCATTTCATATTTTTCTTCGTGCCATTCTTCATTACGATTATTTTGGTCAGAATATTCTATTTCCGATTGCATTCCATCATAATCAATCTCATTTTCATTCAAACCAACGGTAAATATAGCACCGTTGGATAAAAATATCCCAATCATACTGAAGATTAAACTAAGGATGATAAACCCATATGAAAAAATCTTTTTTCTTGATTGTTTGCTGGATGATGTACGTATCATTTTAATCAAAAGGTTGTTTATTTGTTTTACTATCATTCAACGAGATATATTAC
>WJKO01000049.1 GCA_014729055.1 Promethearchaeota archaeon
CACATATTCATATAGCTGTTGCTCGGTTCAACGCATTAGGATACGAAACAGAATTATTTGGAGATTTCATGTTGGAAGATGATCTCATCAAGAAACGAATAAAAAAGAGAAGCGGATATGCATATTTACCGAAGAATCCAGGTTTTGGAGTTGAGTTGGATTATGATGCGCTGGACAAATATAAAACCGAGCAGACCACGGAAATAAAGTAAAAATATATTTAAAATGAATTTCATAAAATTAAGAAAAGGAGAAAATTATGAGTGGAATTAAACCCGAGAAAGAAGAAAAAGCTTCTATTAAATTGTTCCATAATTGTACGATCATTACTTTAGATGATAAGGATCAAATAGCGGAGGCTATGGCTCTCCATAACGGCAAAATTCTATGCGTAGGTTCAGAGTCCGAAGTGGCACAATATATTAATAATTTTAACTCTCAACAGAGAGGAGAAACTGATGTTGAATCTATTGAATTAAACGGAAAATACATCGTTCCAGGATTTATTGATTCACATATGCATCCTGGTGTCTATATCTTTTTTAAAGCCCAATTGAATCTTTCTAAAATACGTAGTTATGAAGATTTAAAATCTACAATCAACGAATATAAAAATAAAAAAGACCAGGATGAATGGATCCTTGGCTATGACTTGATGGAAGATTTATTTTCAGATCCTAATGAGCATATATTTCCAGATCGATATAAGCTGGATGAGATATGTAGCGATAATCCGATCCTTATATTGCGTCATGATGGTCATATTTGCACTACAAATTCAAAAGCACTCGAATTAATTGGCGTAAATAAATCTTCCGTGCGTCAATTAACTCCAGAAAACGGGGAGATTAAAATTGACAAGCAAGGAGAGCCAACGGGTATATTTACGGAGGGTGCTACATCTATTGCTATGTCTGAATTACCTATCCCCTCATTAGAAGATCTAAAAGGTGGTGCCCAAAAAGCTTGGAATGAACTCGCATCGTTTGGAATCACCACAATTGGAGGGATTCTTCAGACTGATGAAGAGGGTATCGCGGGAAAGGCTGGTGCAATGGAAGTGCAGCTTATACAGTTAATGATAAGAGAAATTGGTATTAAACAAGATCTTGTTCTCTATTTTTCCACGAATCGACCGAAGAAGTTGAAGCGTTTAAAAAGAAAATTTGACAGATTAAGCAGGGTAGAAAGGGAATTTGAGGTGGGCGGTCTTAAATTATATGCCGATGGCAGTTTTGGGGCACGAACAGCATATTTATTTGAACCATATTCCGATTCAGAAGAGGATCTAAGCGGTTTCATGACAATAAAGGAAGAAGACCTCTATAAGAAGACAAAAAACACATTAAAACTTGGATTTCAAACAATATGCCACTCAATTGGGGATAAATCGACTGATATTGTATTGAATACATTTGAAAAAGTAGTAAAAGACCTCAAGGATGAGTCTGAATTGCTTATCGATACTGAAAATATGCTAAGGATTGAACATGCATCTCAGTTAAATGATGATATTTTGAAAAAAGCATCGAAATTAGGAGTTATCTTTGCATGTCAACCTGCCTTTATCAATAGCGAATATACTTGGCTTAAAAACCGGCTCGGAAAGGAGCGATTAAAATATACATATCCATTCAAATCTATTTTAAGCGCAGGAATCACCTTATCAGGTGCTTCAGATGCACCGATAGAAAGTGCAGAGGTTCTGGAAGGAATTAAAGCATGCGTTATCCGAAAAGGTTTTGTTCCCGAAGAATGTATCTCTGTTAAAGAGGCTTTGAAAGTGTTTACAAAATACGCAGCTAAAGGAATCAATCAAGTTGATATTAAAGGGACGCTTGAACAAGGAAAAATTGCTGATTTTGTTGTGCTCAACGCTGATCCATTATCAATCGACGAAAATAATCAAGAAAAAGAGCTTAATAATTTAAAGGTTTTACGTACTTATCATCGAGGAAAGCGTACTTATTGAAGAAAATAACTTATTAGAATAATTCACAACCAAAACTAATAATTTATATCATTCATAAAAAAAATCTTCATGATAGTCTGCGCCCATCTTCTTCCGTGTTCTTTTAATCCATTTTTATTAAAATGAACAAGATCCGGTGCCCGCCAATCTAAACCCAATAAATCTTCGGTCGTGGGACCTTTATATACATAATCAAGTTCTTCATCCATGATGACTTGTTTCTGCGCAGATATAATTGCATCTATAGCAGTCTGAGAGGTGTCTGTATGAAATGCCGCTAGTGCAACTATCCATGGAATACTTTGACTTTCTTTACATATATCTCTCGATGTATTTTCAATAAGTTTTTTTAACAAAGTAACGTATTGTTCAGCCGGAAGCTCATCTCGCGAGTCTGTTTCCCCTTGATGCCATAAAATGGCCCTCGGCAATTGCGACTTTTTACATCCTCGTTCCCGTAACTTATTTAGGAGCCTAATAAAATTCTGATAATTATTGTTGTCTTCTTGCCATTCAGCAACCGAACTCCCACCAACTGCGGCACTGATTACTCCAATTGGTATGTTTAATTGTTCAAAAAGTATATCTCCCATTACTGTCCATGGGGATCCTTTTGTATTACTTGCAAAAGGTTGGGGATCATCGGCGATTTGCCATCCTTTTTTGGTCATTGCACGAACCTCATTATGCTTGGGTCTTAATCTAGCAGTTCCAGAATTTGCAGCATTAGATTGTCCGACCATGACAAAAATCTCTCCAATTCCCACATTCTCCACAGTCTGAAAATTCTTTTTACGTCTTTTCTTCCCTCTAAGATCAATTCGAACTAGAATATCAAAATTACCTACTGGAACTGATATACAAGAGTGAATACACCTAGAGGAAGGGGGATCTGCGACAATTTGCCATGTTCCTTTCTTCTGTGAGTCATTATATGTCCGTTCAACCCACCTTGCTTTCACTTTTGCATTTTTCCAAGAGGAGAGAAATGCAAACCGAGCGATGAATGGGATCTGCGTTTGTTTATCTTCGCTTCTCTGATATACTCCCCACTGGCTGGGAACTAATATTTTAAGTTTAGACATTAATTTCATATCCTTTTCTTCTTCAATACTTTACTCGGTAACATTCTCTCTCGGTAGCGCGAACGTATTAAAATGATGGTAAAAACAAAAAAGGGAAAGACTATCCCGATTAACGAGGTTACCATGATAGTTTCTTTTAATGGTAATGGCACGTAACCAAATGCAACATCCCACCAGTCTACAGAATTATCATTTGCGCTCACCGTAAAGAACTCGTTATATCCATCATCGTCTATATCGTAAGGAATAATTCTATCATCAGCTTTCCAATATCGAGTATTCCAGATTTCCTCATATTCCCCGTTTCTAAACGTGCATAACCTTATTCTTCTGCCCGCAATGATGTTTTTATCTACTAAGATCAGTTCATCGCGTCCAGTATTGTCCAAATTCAATGCTTTTACATTATGCCATTTTCCATCCGCTCTTATGATGCTCCGCGAAAATCCTTCATCAAAAGAATAGAGATATATTCCCGTCCCTTTCTCCATCGCTCCCGCTACGATATCATTGGAATGCGAACCACCAGTCACGTTACCTGTTGTAATATGAAGAGGGTAATAATCAGCAGATTCTTCAATAACATGTTCAATCCATAGGTCTTGAACATTTGCAGTCGGTTCCAACCAAAACGCGCCGGGTCTTGCATCTTTATTTCTTAAATTTCGAGAGGTTACTACAATTTCTGTCGCGTTACCATCGCCATTTAGATCTAAGATATGTTGATTAATCCACCATCCGCCGTTAATTTGACGTATAGTATGTTTTTCCCAATTTTCGACGTTAAGAGACTCTCCTCCCTTAAATTCGAGCCAAAAAAACCCGCCTTGTCCGTCTTCCAATCCCTCATAGGCGTATATTAAATCAATATCACCGTCCGTATCGACATCAAATTCCAACGAACATTGCACTTTATAGGCGATTGGATCAAGCACAACATCAGTCCATGTGCCTTTTGCATCCGCGGTATCTTGTTCCGCAATGGCCACACACCCCAAACCTTGGTCAAGTATAATAACTTCCAACTTTTTATCATTATCTGCATCTAAAACGTCTAATCCTTCAATTTTTTCATATCCCTCTACAATGGGATGAGGTATCCATTTATCGATATCACGACCTTGTTCATACCAGGTTACTCGACCCAAGATACTTTCCGCTATGACAACATCAATAAGCCCGTCTTGATTGAAATCGCCGATTTCAAGCCCATCTCCGTCATCTATTTTATCGATATTATGTCTGATTAATCCCCCGATTTCATCTTCACCTAAAACTGCAACAGAAAAACTCTGAAAATAACTAAGAAAAATTATTAATACCAAAAGCGTGATGCTCAGCAGATAGCTTGACTGTTTTCTTTGTATTCGCACTAATAAAACCTCATTACTCTTCCTCATTAATTAATTTGATTTTTTAATGCTATAATCTTCTAAGAGTTTTACTTCCCGGGCTTTAATGAGTTCCATGGCTTCTCTATCAGCTTTCTTCCACGGAATTTTGTGTTTATTTCCCATTTTTCTCAACGGAGTGTGTTCAAAACACCATTTTGCAGTTTTATACATGCCCATCACTAGAAACTTTGACGGCCCGCTTATCTTTCCCGCATTCTTTAGATGCTCCAATTGTCGGTCATCCCAACCACCCAGAAAACCTAATGCCGGAAATAATATGAGAATGGGAAGAACGAATAGAATTAGCATGACAAAAATCAAAGCTAAAGAAATAGCAATAATTGTGTTTGTAGCCAATCTATTGAATATATTAAGGAATAGAAAGTTTAAGGGAATTAATGGGATTAAAGCTAAAGCCGGAGTGATGATTGTCTGCCAAACATTAATTTTTACCTTTATAATCTTTCGATCAATAATCCACCACGCAAATATATTTTTTGCAATGAATGAGGGGAGATCCGCCAGAAGATATGCGACAGTGTAGTTATAGCCATCAAATAATGAAGGGATTAACCTTGGGTGTATCAATAAGGTAAAGAAGATAACTCTAAAGACCATCTGGACAAACAAGCTATAAGCTGCGTATTCAGGTTTATCAGCCCCTTGCTGTACACTGTCTGAGAAGTGAATTGGAGGTATAAAGAACCTTGATATCAGTAAATAAGGTACCATCCATGCTGCAGCTGCGTAATTTGCCGCGATCAAGCCGACAGCAGGCGGTATAAGCATTCCAACTTCTAGAGTAAGATAAAAAGTAAGAATACCATACCATTTAAATTGCGATTGAATGTAATAATCCGTTAAATTTTTCTTATCATTATTATATGCCTCACTGATTGACGCTTTTGTCGGCATATCTTGGATTATAATACGGGCAATGGTATCAGCGACAGACATCAGGCCAATGATGGTAGCATAATTCGGCAGATATAAAATCTGGAGAAGCGACATAAACAGCATACTAATTTGATAGAAAATGCTCTGCGCCATGTTTTTAAGACCAAATATTAATGCATTTTTTGCCACATCCTTGGATACATGTGGTACGAGAGTATCCATGAGGGAAATACCATATGGTTTTAAAATATCTGCAAAAAATTTGGCAGATAACATCATAGCAAAAAAATCATCGATGTAACGACCTAAGATCGAACCAATCGTTGCACCCATCAGATCACCTATCATAGGGTTGCTTGATCCCCACCATCGTCCTAACATAATAAAAAGGAGCGAAGTTGTTGATTCAAGTGCAACGGTTTGAATAAATTTTATGATTTCTGACCGATCATATCGCTGGAATGCTTCTAAGCACGATTTATAAATACCCAACATTCCCGGATATTGAATACATGAATTAATAAGAAAAAACCAGACCATTGGTGCAAATTCAGCCATATTTGATGCAAAAAAGATTCCCCAGATGGCAATGATTGACATCTGAATCAATCCTGTAAACATTTGAAACCAGATGAAAAATCGAATATATTCGAGGGTTTTCTTCATTTCACCTCTTCCGACATATTCAGCAACGAATCGAGTTACTGCTGAGCCGATACCAACATCAAATAAAGTAAACATGAGTGCAAACAATGTCGAAACGATTGATTGAAAACCCAAAGCTTCAGGATATGGTAGAATATATTCGGGAATAATCACGGCTACAACGACCAAACCAAATACCATGACAGCGAGGTTAAGGATATATTTATAGAAATAACCGCCTAAAATCCGCTGGAATCCCGTTTTCTGCCATAATTCGTCAGTCGTCAGGTCAATTTGATCGTCATTTATGTCCGTCTCATTTTTTTCTTCTTCAATTACGGGAGAATTGATATTATTCTCAGCAGCAGTATTTGAAGAAGATTCGGAGTCCATGATCATATTATGTGAGCAATAACTAAAAAAAGATTATTTGATTAGTTTAATTATTCAATTCAATTATTTATTTTAGAAGATATACGAAAAGAGAATGCCAAACCATGATTGTTGATGATATAGAAAAGCAGAAAGCAAAGGTAACAGCAGCTTTAATGATGGGGTTCTTCGGTTTTTCATTTATTTTGATTGGTCTATTGTTTGGGTTTCTTTTTGAAGTGTATGGATTGTTCGCAATAGCAGTTGCTGGTGGTGTTCTTATTCTTATAGCAATGTATTTGGTCCATTCAAGTCCAGACATCGGAATTCTTGACTGGTTTGAGATGAGCTCATGGGAAACAACAAAACGATGTCCTAAATGCAATAAATTTCTGAAGATCAAGGATGTTGTGGTCTGTCCTTTCTGTGGCGCCCGAATTCGAAAGACTGATACATCTCATCAAGAGAATATTAAAATTAAAGACGATATACTTTATTGTGCAAATTGTAACGCTGAAGTCGATAAAGGGCTTAAATTTTGTCCTTTTTGTGGAATCCAATTCTAATTACGAAGATTGCATTCATAAGTATTTTAATTAGCCGATAAAATTATTAGCTAAACTAATCCTATAAAAAATATAAGCAAGTTTTTTAATACATTTTGTAAAACTTTACTTCAATAGTAAAGCTAACGAATATAATTTTTGTCGCAGATGCTGGAGATTATTTTTTTTTGTCGTAATGAAGGTCGGTATAAATCAATTTAAATCTATGGTTTAAATAACCATAGAGTTATATAAACACCCACGTTTTATCGGATATATTGATATATCAGGGAATTGTTCTTTTAAATACGCAGCAAGCATTCTAACCCCAGGTTCTTCAGCAGTGGCGTGGTTGACAATTATTAATGGAATTCCTGAATCTTCAGACCACTGACCACTTTCCCATAATCTAGTTCCATCATCAGTGACTAATAAAACATCAGCACCCATCCGATGCATCTGACGATAATTAGTAATGGCGCCAGTTCCGATCGCAATCTTATGAACAATTTGATCCGGATTTCCAATGTAATGCACAACATTCTGATTGAGATTTTTCAGTCTTTTAGCAATATTTGAAACGAGTTTTTCGAGTTTAATTTCTCCCAGATCATGGACTTCATAAAATTTCTCTGAATAAATCATGTTGTTTAAACCTAACCAAGTTGCCCATGCCCCATGGATACCGATTTCTGGAAAATCATCCCATACATCATGACAGCGAAAGACCACAAAATTGTTTTCTTCCATCCATTTTCCCTTCTGAACCCATGGATCGTCGAGTTCCAGCATGTGCCCATGGGAGGTGTATACTCCAAACTCATTTGGCTGTGCTACATATAATGGCTCGTGTGTTATAAAAAGGTTGCAGTCCAATTCAAGAGCTTTTTTTAGGTTTGGAATTGTTGCCATCCATCCAATCGCAACTGATTTTACTTCTGCTTCGGGATCTCCGAACAGAAATTCATCGCATGTCCGATTCCAATTTACCCACGTGCCCTTTTCTTTTAGGTGATTATATATCTCAATAGCTTTCATATGGATTATATAATGAAATTCTTTTTAACAAGTTCTCCATAAAATGTTAATTAAGAAAAACTAAGTAAGGATAGAACAAAATGGATATTTTTCAGCAAATTATTCTCGCAATCGTTCAAGCGATTTTGGAATGGCTCCCGGTCAGCAGTGAGGGTTTTATTGTGTTACTCTCGGTCAATGTCTTTCAGGAAACCGAATTAGAGGCAATAAGGATAGCAATCTACTTTCATCTTGGGACCGCAATCGCAGTATTATTGAAATATTGGAGACAATACTTGGATGCACTGTTTAAGGACAGAAATCTTTTGCGTTTTATTATTATAACGACACTATTTACGGGAGTTGTTGGAATTCCCGTATATTTGTTATTGAAAGAGATTTTTTCAGTTTCAAATGGTATGATCATCACTTTGATTATTGGGATTTTACTCATTGTAACAGGTACATTATTGAGATTAGGACGTTTAAAGTCAACTAATTCCATAGATATGGATAATAGAAAGATAGGCGATGAGATCGCTTTGGGCGCATGTCAAGGCTTTGCTATTTTACCCGGGATAAGTCGATCTGGAACAACTATGTCCTATCTGTTATTGAGAGGATTTAAAAAGGAAGATGCCTTTAAAATGAGTTTTCTCATAAGTTTACCCGCAGTTGTCGGTGCAATTGCTTTTGATTTCTTTTTTGAAGATATTCCATTTGAGATTACTTTAGAATACCTTATATTGATGGCAGTTGTAGCCGTACTGGGTTATCTAACAATGGACTTACTTTTACGATTAGCAAAACGAGTATCTTTCGATGTAATCTGTTATATTTTAAGCGCAATAACGATTATTTTGGTAATAATTTTTTACGTTGCTACATAGTGTCTATAGTTGTGGAAATTCGGCTTGTACATCTACTAGTCTTTTTTCTTCTGAACTTTTTTTCATTGCGAGAAGAATAGCATGGCTGTTTATATTGTCATGCAAGTCGGTAACAGGTGGTCTATCCTCTGTAATTGCGTGATAAAAGTCTTCCAAAACGTATGGAATTTTTTCGTAATCAGTATAGGACAAAAATTCATCAAGATCATCGCAATCAATCCCTTTCTTTTTCTTTTTACCTTCGAATACAACATAAGGTTCTCCATATGGGTCTCGGTATAAACTACCTTTACTTCCGAAAGCTTTAATTAACCCATACCATCCGAGAGACTCTCCCTTAGCACCCATGGACCCGAAATAATTAACTCTTATGTTGTCCTCCATTGTTAAAATTGCATTTGCTGTTGCTTTAAGAGTTTGAATCGGATAAGATTTCGGTGTATATTCGTCCGCAAAAACGGTCAAACATTTTCGGTTGTTCAGTAGCATTCTTATTGTGTCAATCTGGTGGATTCCAATATCATCTAGAAACATGTGGGGTAACCTAAACCGCCAACGCTTTTTTGGATCACCTAACCAGTTCCAATGGCATTCAAAGTTGAATTGTTCGATATTGCCGATGATTCCGTTATTTAATTTATGCGCAATCATCCGCAACATTAATTCGCCGCGAAGAGTTTGTCCCACACATCCTTTCTTCTTGTGTTTATCCAAGAGTCTCACTAAATCAACAGCTTGATCCCAAGTTTCCGTAATCGGTTTTTCCAGAATCAGATGAAGATCATGTTCAATGACTAATTTGGACATATTATAGTGGAACTGGTTGGGAGTTGCTACCACAACCGCGTCGAGATCCGGCGTTTCCTCCAAAGCAGTAGATACATCATTAAACAAGTATTTTTTATTGATATTGAACTTTCTAGACGCCTTTCGCAGACTTTTATTGGTATTAGCTACACATCCCGCAACTTCCCAATTAGGGTTGTTTTTTGCAGCTTCCATCCATGTTGATCCGAATTTTGTTCCAATAGCAAGTAAAGATAATTTGTGCATAATGAAAATATGATCTCATACAAAATATTTCTTTCTCATCTCCAATAGATGCTATAAGAATAGTTGAGAGAGTAGACAAATCAAGGATTTACTAATCGCTTTAAGACAATTCTTACGGGTCCGATTAAACCCAATGGCATTAATATTCTTCTTTTAAATGTTTTCCAGTCTTCATGTTGTTTGCCATATCCTACAAATCGATTTTGTAGCGTTCCCGTTACCGTTATTTTCAGATAGATTTCATCATTAATTAATGTGTGAATGTTACCTTCTGTTTCTGAGATGTAATCCGTTATATCGACTTGATAATAGGGAACTAGAAGAGTTGCTACGTGTTCATTATTAATCGAAATCTCTGCTACATCGTTCACCTTTCCAAGATCTAGAAACACTCTCACATTAGGATCCATAACAATTTCTTCATTTTTCCAAAGGTTAAATGTTGTGGTGTAGTGTCCTGGTCCGCTACAATATTTAAGATTCTTAATTTTTCTCCAATCCTTTAATTTAGACAAATTCAAATCGATTTCATGAGTCTGACCGTTAACATCCCTTTTTTCAACCTTTAGATTCCATGATTGCAGTCGAATTGGGTTGATATCTTGAAGAACTTGATATCTTTGGACATTATCATCATAATTGACTGGTGTATCTTTCTCCGCATATATCATAAATAATTTTGACTCATAAGGACCAAATTTCAAATTAAATGATAAAGATGATAAAGACGATGAAGATGATGAAGATGATGGAGACGAAGTTTTTGACAAATAATCAAACTTCAATATATCCCCAGTCCATAAATCTAATTCGTATACACCGAAATTCTTATCATTTTCCAAGCCTTTCATCTCAGCTACATTGAATATTACGGAAACGTTGCGAGAGTATTGAATACCAGATCGAATGAAATAAAAATGTCGATGTCCAATTCTTTGATGGATATAATGGAAATCGGATTCAGATTGGTTGAAGGTTAGGTCAGATCTTATGTTCAGCTTAGATTTCAAGTATTTGCCTAAGTGAATATTATCGCTGATTAAATCAAGCCCATGATCTTGCAATTCATTAATTTTATCTCTAACTAATTTATCATTTCTCTTGTAATTCAAATATCCTGATTGTCTGGTAGGGAGTTGGTTTATGAATATGATTTTGATACCGGCGTTGATAATCTCGTCAAAACGTTGTATTACTTCGTAATTGATAGATGATTGTTCAATAAAAATCAATGCATCTAACTCCGCTGATCCAATTTTGAGCTTATTACCTACAATTTCGGATTTTTCAGTGAGTAATTCCGCATTCAAATGAATGTAATAATAGCCCATTTCCATTAATTGATGACCGAGCTCTTGCTGTAATGCATTATGCTTATCTAATTCGCTCCTAGATCTTCTTTTAAACCATGATATAGGTCCGCTAACCCTTTTTACATCAAACCCTGGCAGAGTTCCATCTTCTAGCTCCTCATTGGCGAGATGTTTGTATGTATAATTCCATTTATCATAGAAAATGCCGACGTTAGCAACGGTTTCACCTTGCTGGAATATATATTGGAGTCGACTCACATATCCGTTTAAAATAGGATAATATTTCCAATAGAGACTATGAGGACTTAAATCTTCGGAAAATCCGTGTCCCCGCCAAGAATAATGTCCGGGATATTTATCCGGATTGGGTTGGTATGACCAGCCATGATATACAATTTGATTAATACCGGACACAATTAATCTATCACAAGCAACTTTCCATTTAATTGGGTTAGTCATAAGATCTTTTTTCATCCAGCTGAATGTTTCGCTAGATACAATCGGTTTTTCGTAGGCGATTCCTGCGGATCCCGCGATTTTAAAGAAATCTAAACTACCGGCAAAAAGTGTCTCAGTTTCGGGTATATCTGAAGCACCAAAGGTTTTTAATAAATCGACTGGCATACCGTAGGTTTGGATTCTATGTTTGATGTCTAAAAAC
>WJKO01000050.1 GCA_014729055.1 Promethearchaeota archaeon
CGGTTGTACTAAATCGGTGCTTGAACTCCCCGTTTCGTCTCTTCCTTTTTCATCTTTATCCGATTCTTTTCCATTGTCTCCGCTGTTGCTCTTTTCTTTATTTTTATTTTGTGTCTTATTCTTCTTATTTGGATTATTATGCTTGTCTGGATCATTCTTATCATTTGGATTGGCATTACCATATGTATCTTTTTTTGAATCTTTCTCCTCGGAGCTACTATTTTTACCATCGTTACGATCTTTATCCTCATTCTGATTCCCTCCTTTGTCCCTATTCTTGTCCTTATTTTTCTTCCTTTGATCATTGTTGCTTCTATTATTATCGTCTGGTTCCGACTCATATTGTGGTAACGAATCAAAAGGCGATGGTAAAGGTTGTTCATCATTGTCATTATTCTTTGTGTGATTTTTCAAGTCTTCATAGATTCCTTCTGCACTCATTTCAAAGTATTGTCTCGAATATGGATGCTCGTCAGGTAATTCAAACCCCATATCTTGGAGAATATTACCAATTGCGAAATCAGTGGCAAGGGCCCATAAATCTTGATCTTTCCCCATCCCCCTTTCAAAATGTTTCAATGCACAATGCAAAACAGAATGTAAAAGAACCCCCTCGGTTTGTTCTTGGTTTTGGGATGCAAGGTAAATGGGATTGTAAAAAATATTCTTAATATTCGAAAATGTGTGTTCGATATTCATAGCTGGTTTGGTTTTCATTTGAAGTAAAAGAATGCCAAAGAATGGCTGGTGTAGGAGCAATCTAATCTTCGCGTTTCGAATTTTAACGCCTAAACTTTCAATTAGTTTGTCTGTAACCGTGAATTCTTGACTTTTGGATTCAACCAAGGAATTATCTACTGGAATTATACTGTTTGTCATTTTTTCGATTCCTCTTTCTTAATTTTCGTTCTGGGTTCTCTTTTTAGATTCTATTGAGAGATTCTCTTTCAAGATTCTATCGAAAGATTCTCTTTCTATATTTCTTGATGATGCGAAACAAATGCCGTTAAGATGCGAAAACAATCTCCATTCTATAGGTCATTTATATAGCCATTAAAGCGGCTTTATTTTTAGAAGTCCATTCAATAAATTTCTTGTTTAAAGAAAGCGTTGAATCTACTTTAACCATATCTTTGGCGAGTAAAACTCCAAATTCTATTGGGAGAAGGCGCATGTAATTGATCAAATTTTCTTTGTAATCCGCGTTATCGCTATTCGCTTTAAATTGTGAGACTAATCCTCCAACAAGTAAATATAATACCGAGAGGTTTTCAGGAACCTCCGTTAATTTACCTTCCAATATATCTTCTATATCTGGAATTTCTTTCCTTAACTTATAGAAGGTTACAAATTCCGAAGCAATAGAATATCCAATAAGCCCTGCGGCATAATCACCTAATGAACTGATACAGCTTTCATTTTGAAGTACTTGAGAGAGAAATTCCCACGTTCTAGGAGTCGGAAACGTTCTAATCTCGTTTTCTGGATCAAACTTGAATAGATAGGTCGGTTTATAGGATAAAAAACTAATAATAGAACTATGAATGTTATGTTCGTACGCCCATATCTTCCAATCATCTAAATCACTTTCAAGATCAAAATGCATAAATCGGTTTGCCAAGGCACTGGGCATCGCATATGTAACGGTTTTATCCGATTCTCTGTTACCCGCAGCAATCAGAATCCAGTTCTTTGGAAGAATATATTCACCAATACGTTTGTCTAAAATAAGCTGATAAGCACAAGCTTGTACCGCAGGAGGTGCAGCGTTCATTTCATCCAAAAAGAGGATTCCTTTCGGTTCGTCTGGCTTTGGCAGAAAATCAGGAGGTAACCATTGTGATTGCTTATTTTTATGATCAATAACGGGTAATCCGCGAAGATCCACGGGATCTAAGAGCGATAACCTGATATCTTTAAAGATGTAACCTTCTTCATTAGCAATATCCTTGATAATTGCCGATTTCCCAATGCCGGGAGGACCCCATAAAAAAAGCCCGGGAGATCTTATTTGACTCAGGACGGGCAAAAGTTGTTTAATTTTGTCTTTTGCCTCTCCAACGTAAAGACATTTTCTGTCTTGAAATTCACCTACAACGTTCATATATGTAACCTTTTGACGAGATTTTTAAACTAATATAATTTTTGTCTACCTTATAATGGCGGTTAGATAAGAACGTGTTTAATCATCTTATTTTTTATTTTAGGCGATTTCTGTACTTATCTTACCAATTTCAACATGTTTTCTCTACTTAATCCTACTTTTTGAGTATATTATATCTTAAATTCATATTTTAAAAGCTCATTTCTTCATAAAGAGGTTCAACATTTTTAAAATACGTCCGTTTATTATATTAAATAGATTAGTTATCTTGATTCTCTATTTTACCCCTATACTTAAATATATGCGTGCCAAATTAAACACTGCTTTTAAGAAAGTCTCGAGCGTCCTAGAGACTTCATATAATTAAATCATTAAACTATTAGGAAACAAATATATTAAAGACAAAACAATTAGGAAACACAAATCTAGCAGCATTGAATTAAGACGTCCTTTGGCTTTTACTACAGTTTTAAATCAAGATCTGATCAAAGCAGTCTTTTTATTATCGTATTAAGTTATTTTCTGAACTCTATGATGTATTATAGAATTAACCTGAAATTCTTTTTTTTTGCTTTCCTCCTTCTCTTCTTCAGAAGCAATTCAATTTAGAAGAATATTCAAAACTTAAAATGAGTTGATAATTATCTTACATTATTGTAATACCACGCCTCTATAGACTTAATATCGCTGTGTAAGCGAAGAGAGATGGTTGGTCACCTACTAAAGATTATGAAGATTATCTGTAGAATTTGCATTTCTAAGAAATCCATGAAATAACTTTTAAACATATAATCTATCCTATCATAATTACGCTCATATTATTTTACTAAAATAACAGATATCAGCAAATAAGAAAACAATGAGATAATTATCGAACATATCCGACTAAACAAATCTTGAACCTACCTAAGCCCGTAAAAAATCTGGACTCGTTAGTCCACATTTTACTTTTTAGTTTTTACCAATATTCACTTTTTAGCCAGATAGAGCAATAATGTATTTTTTTCTCAATAAATCTGGTCAATACATTTTTAAAATGGCGACTCAGCAATTATTAGCGGCTTTTATTCTTATACCAATTTATAGTTTGATTTTAATAATAGGCATTCAGCCATGTGAGTGTTAAATCATCAATAATGGACACAATCTAATTTATATTCAATTACGTGTTATAATCAGCTGATTCAATTCAGTAAAGTGTTAGAATCAGCTGATTCAATCCAGTAAAGTGAATTCTCATTAATTAAAATTAGTAAAGAAAAAGATTAATTCACATTTTTTAGAGCATTTCATTGGGACTTTAAGCAGCGGAGTCTGCTGGACTCTATTTTATCCCGTGTATTTACAGGTTTAGAGGGGTTATTATTTAAGAAAATGAACTGAAAGACTTTGATTAGCAATAACAGAGCAAATTATGGATAAATTTTATTCAAATTATGGATAATAAATTATGGATATTAAATATTCAAATTATTTAATTGATTATCCGTTAATTTTCGTTAATTAGAATAATTTGCGTTAATTAAAGTAATATTTGGGAGCCTCATTAATTAGAAAATATTTAAAAGGTGATATGACAATTTAACCATCATTTTTAAGTATTGATAATGTTATTCTTATCCAGTAACCATACTATTCTTTAGATTCGAATACAAAATACGTTTCAAATGATCTTCCTCAAGGACGGGTTTTGATGATTTTGAATTGCCACTACAAAAGAAAATAACGACAAGTTACTCCAAGTTACTCAATACGTCTTTCACATAATATAATCCGATTAATGCACTGCGTTTAGGTACGTTACGAGATGGGATCGTCACAATAACGTGTTCACTTTGTTCAATATAGTCATTCTCGTGTAAGAAAATCATTGCATTTTGAATTATCTCTTCAGGATTGTTGCTTATCAGATTTAATCTATCAGAAAACACCGGTTTAACCCCCCAAACCAAATTCATCTGCCGGGCAACTGTCATATCATTTGTTATCGCAATGATAGGTAAAGATGGTCGGTATTTAGATACCATCCGTGCAGATTTTCCCCCGCGTGTGATACATACGATCTTTCCGCGATAGTTTAATTCGGTAAATTCTTTAGAAAGAGTATATACCCCATGGCCTACTGTCTCATAGATCTCTTGCTCTAAAGAATCTACTTGATCAGGATCTAAAAATGGAATTCGTTTTTCCGCAGTTTCAACTATCCGTTGCATCGTTTCTACAGTTTTAACAGGATACTTACCTACTGATGTTTCGCCACTCAACATTACGGCATCAGAACGGTCAAAGATTGCATTAAATACATCGGAGACTTCTGCTCTTGTTGGTCTTGATTGATTGGTCATTGATTCAAGCATCTGGGTTGCTACAATAACGGGTTTAGAGGCAATATTAGATTTCTTAATTATCTCCTTTTGCTTTAATGGTAAAATATCAAATGGGATTTCCACACCTAAGTCACCCCGAGCGACCATAATAGCATCTGAAACTTCTAAAATTTCATTGAAATTATCCAACGCAACTGGGCGTTCAATTTTGCTGACTATTTTTATATTGGGGCTACCTTCATTGTCTAGAATCTTGCGTACCTCTTGAACTTCCCGGGCGTTAGATACAAAAGATGCAGCTACATATTCGGGATTGAGCATTGCTATGAATTTAAGGTCTTTAATATCTTTTTCGGTTGGATTTTTTGTGCTCAAATTGCCAGTAGGAATATTAACACCTTTTCGGTCGCTAATAATTCCGCCTAAAAGCACTTCACATAATGCATATCCTTCTTCTTGATTGACTTCCTTTACGACCAACTTAACGATTCCATCGTTAATATATACATAGTCACCTGGTTCAATATCATTTAGGAATCCTTTGTGAGAAATCGATACTTTTTCTTCATTACCGATACAATCGTGTATTGTGATTTTAATATCATTTCCTGGTACCAGCGATACAGGTTCTTCCATTTTTCCAATTCGTATTTTTGGACCTTGTATATCACAAAGAATTGCCACATTGTTGTCAACTTTTCTGATACGATTATATATTTCCGCATGTTTATCATGAGTTGCATGAGAAAAGTTTAAACGTGCTACGGACATTCCCGCACCTATAAGGTCTTTAATCGCCTCTTCTGACTCCGTAGCTGGTCCGAGAGTACATACAATCTTTGATTTAATAATTTTTTTAAGAGAAACCATATTTTACACCAATCTTATGTTATAAATTGCGTATCTCGCTTAAATTCATATCTATTATTTTTCTTCACCGACCTTAATCAATCTCGAAAAGCTGAATCAACCATTATTTGAAGCTTTTTTCTTATTGATAAAAATATTTCATTAAGTATTAACTCAATTTCATCGAAAGCAGCGGTTTTATCGGTAATTCCAATCAATACAAGCAATTTTTTGGTGTTATCATTTTTAGAGAGCGGATACTGAATCAACTTAAGCGATGAAAGTTTTGTTTTGTTAGAATAATCTTTAATTACTCTTTTTGCCAAAGTTGCGATAAGATCAGAGCTATTACGCGCCATTATTCTGCCTAAATAACATTTTTTATTGTCTTGTCGCTTTGTTGACTCCTTTTTTTCTTGATTTCGTGAATATTTTAATTTACAAGAAAATGGTTTTTTTTCATCAAGTACAAGTAAGATATATTCAAAACCTGTCAGAACATTAATGTTTTCAGTTTTTACTTTATATTTATAGATGGATTTGACGCCAGCTGGTTTTTTCTTTGACAATAATATGGATGGTTTTCTTCCTGAAAGTTTTTCCATATTTCTTCGTTTTATAAAACTTTTAAGCTTCTCCTCCTTCATAATAACGACCTTTGCTCGTTCATAATTCCGCTCCAACAATACAAATCTTGCTTTTCTTCTTTAAAAAGGATTCTAAATAGCTAAAATGGCAATTCTCTTATAAGATCCATCTGTTCTTCAAAGACTTCAACAGAGTCGGTAAACGTTTCCAAGGTTCTCTTGATCCTTTTATATCGGGACGATTCCTTTAAATCCGCTTTTTCTTGGCATAATTTCTGTTTATTTTTATTTCAATTCTATTTTTATTTTGAGCATCAATTATATAATTGAACCAAAATGAAAATTTTCATAGTATATGATAGCAAGTTCGGTAACAATAAAAGAATTGCTGAAAGGTTAAGCGATTACTTTAAAGACGATAATGAAGTGCGTATTGAATACGCGAAAGAGATTTCCCCGAAGGAATTAGGTGCCGAAGATATCGATTTACTTATTTTTGGAGGTCCCTTGAGGATGGGAAACCCATCCTTTACAATTAGAAGATGGGCTAAAAAAGTAGCTAAAATCCTTAAAAAACAGAATAAAACTCTACCGAAGACCGCGGTTTGGGGATCCCATGCACGCAATGATCCAGATACTCCCGAAAAGTTTTCTTGGAATGCTTCAAAAGAGAAGTGGAATGTAATACTCAAGCAATTTCCCGCCGATAACAAACCTAGTGACGTTATAGGTTTTACTGTAAAACCAGACACATTGGCTGGGCCTCTAGAAGAGGGTTGGGAGAACATCGTGAAAGACTTCGTAGAAGTTATAAAAAATCTCTAAATTCTCTAAAATCTCTAAAAACTCTTTTTAAGTTTTGTAAAAAACAAATTTTAAAATTAGAAAAAATCGATAATAACATACAATAGTTTACATATATTTTTACAATAATTCCTAAGAAGGTAATGATTATGACTGATGATTTTACGTTTGTTTATGAAAAAGAATATTGGTACATTTCAGTTTTTGTAAACTCCGTTCATCTTGATGTGGAAGCCAAATTGGACGAGTTAACAAAATTGATTAAGGATAAAGTTAAAAATCTAACAGCAGATGATCTTAGTAAGATTAGTTGGAACGAGAAATGGGTAAAGAAAGTTCAAGATATGGGCAAAAATATGTATATTGAGTCTGAATGGAACAATTTCTTAGAGGGATTTCCTTATCACGAAGAAAATACTAATCTGAGTTACAATAAGCTTGGCTGGTTTGAATTTCGTGTAGAGTATTACAAGGACGACCCAGAGAAGAAGAAAGAAATCGAACCCATACTCATACAACAAATTCCAATTGTGATCTCTAATCTCTTCGAGGATTTCTGTGCCTTAAAAGTAAATGATTATTTGAATATTGATACAGAAAGTCCCATCTATGACTTTGTCATTAGTGCAAAAACACATCCAGGACAATTAGAATGGACTGAAGAGCAAATTAATAATCATAAAAGAGCAATTGGAGATTGGTCGGTAGTCTATACAGGTTCATGGCCAGATTACAATGAGAAATTATATGATAATCGAATAAAAAATAATCTTTCAAACAGGACTAGCGAATTGCATTATTTGAGAAGAAACTCAGGTTTTATTTATATGCATAGAGAAAATTTTGAGAACTTCTTTCAATATATGGTCGATTTTGTAATGATTCCAACGGCAAGAATTAGAGCCATACAATTTGCGCTGATGTCAATTAATCAATCTTTAGATATTCTATTTTTACGACAAACTAAAGAAATATATATGGAAATGTCAATAATAGAAGAAAAAATGAGAAATCTCAAGCAATTAAGAGGTTTGATTCAAACTCAGATGAGTAAAGTGTATTATGAGCTGGATTACAACCGTCGACAGCATTACACCGCAGTCTTATCATATTTAGTAAACATCTTCAATCTCAAACCCAATGGAATCATCAAACGTATTACAGATAAATTCGAGATAATTTATGATTCTATGCGACATTTGTATCAGAAGAAACAGGAAGAAAATCAGCAACAGACTGAAAAGAGTATCAATATATTGAATTTATTATTCAGTTTAGGGATATTAGCAGATTTTAGCGGTTTACTGATAGGTGTTATCGAGGGAGAAAATCTGATTTCAGGAACAATCAATTTAATCTCTTCAATAGTGATTATTGGTGTATTTCTTTATACAGTATATATTAAGGTGAAAATAACAATGGAAGAGAAAAAGGAGAAGGTTAGCGAAACATCAGACGCCATCATTATTAATGAAGATAATCAAATTGTCATGGTGGTGAGGAAGGAACCTCCTTTCAAAGGGCAATATGCACTACCGGGTGGATTTATAGAAAAGGGAGAAACTGCCGAACAAGCATGTATTCGAGAGGTCAAGGAAGAAACTAATTTAGATGTGGAAATCATACGCAAAATAGGCGTATATGATGATCCTGATAGGGATCCACGTGGTAATATCATATCACATGCCTTTTTGTGTAAAAGTCTATCTTCATTTGATGAAATTGAAGGGGATGATGATGCAGTCTATGCACAAGCCTTCTCTGTTAAGGAACTGGAAGGATTAGATCTTGCGTTTGATCACGAATTCATTCTGAAAGACGCCTTGAAACTTAGAAATCTTAAAAAGGAAAATTAAACATCCTAAATCTTAATTTTTTTTATATAAGTTCCCTCTAATTTTAATTACAAGTAATTTTTTTTTGAGTGAAAAAAATGGTTATAAATACTGAAAACGAAAGGAAGTTTCCAGAAAAAGACTATCAATTGTTTGAAGACAAGGATATTGAAGGCAATCGTGAATATCTCCGCAGAAAGAGACGGGCTGAGCGACTTGTTCCGAGGATATTTGCTCAACTCCGATATGATGTAAAACACATATCCATATCACCAGACGGACAATATTTATTGTGTTGTGTCTGCCAGGAAGAACAGACAACTCCAGAATTATACGTATGGAGTGTTGAAAGAACCTTGGAGGCAAAGAATCTACATGCGTGTGAAATTAATGCAAGTTGTTTACAGGCACATACATATAACGTAAAGAAAGTAAAAGCGTTAAATGATAACTGGATTCTCTGCAGTGATAGTGTTATCTCCGAAATTGATGGAAAGCGTATTTGGATAATATGTTCAGGTAGTATTGTTGGGGATCTATATGTATGGGCGGGTTTTATTGATGAAAGAACAGAACTTTGGGATCTAAAAAATTATGCTTATCAAAATTTATCGTTAAATTTTAACTACACCTCCCCGATTAATATCCTATCTCTAAAAGTTACCGAAACAGAGAATAAAGATTTAGATTTTTCTATCTATACTGGTATTTCAGATCGTAATAAAGATTTACATATAGATGAGAATAATGAGAAATTTCATCCACTATATTGCAGAAGGTTCTCCATCGAGGAAGGTAATCTCGGTTTATCAATAGTTGAAGGGAATATTAGGGAATTAGATGGTCAATTTAAGCACAACCGACCAGTAGGTTTAATAACGTATTCTTCTGAATCAAATAGACTCTATTCGGGAGATTGGAGTGGACAAATATTAGTTTGGGACCTTAATAATGGAACCAATCAAAAATTAGGAAATCATAAGGATGAAATTACTGGTCTTGTGGCAATAAATGAAGGACGGGGCGTAATTTCTGGAAGTAGAGATACAGTAATCAAGAAATGGGTATTTAATGATAAAAAAGAAGAATACGAAGTATCCAGAACTTTTAAGTCACATGAATATCCTATCGTGGCATTGGACGCACAGAAGAGTAAAAAATTAGAACGAATTTTAATATCTGTTTCTGAATTAAACCATTTACGTGTATGGGATATTTTAAACGGAGCTTGCACCAGAATCATAAATCTTGAAGATCTCGAAATAGTCAAATATTATAAGAACGAAGGTCAGTTTTCCATTAACAGACACGAGATTGGTCAAAACTCAGTAAGTCAGTTGGCCGTATCTCCATCCAATAAGTTCGTTTTCATTGTAAGAAAAAATATCGTAATTCTGTTTTATAGACATGGATTAGTTATGGATACATATACTCGTCATTTCTTTAACCAGATGGATTATATCGAAGAAATTGATCCAGAATTTTACAACATGGTTTATGGAGAGAATTTAAAACAGATTGCTATGGAGAGTTCAGCAGATCAACAGACTTTAATGCGTGAGATCTATAGGTTGATAAAAAGACGAATGAGGATGGCTACACATAGAGACTCTAGTGCATATTTACAGCGTTTGCTCGGGGCAATATTTATACCAGATTTCGTTAAATTAGAGGTTGAAGAAAATCCAAATTTAGTTTCCGAGATAGAGAAAGATAAGGTAATAGAACAAAATTTAACAAGAAAAAAGCTTCAGAAGGAGTATATCGCTAGCATTCGTACAAAATATATTTCTTATTGGCATAGTGTCCGTGATATGTTCCTTGAGTTGCCTAATGAATCTTGGAAATTTAAACTCTACGTAACTACACAAATAACGTTAGATATTAAAGAGGCAGACTGGATTGAAATAACAAATCAAGCTGAAGGAAATAAAAGTATAAGAATTCCGATGCTCGATAGGAAGCAAACTTCAATAAGAATGTTGATGATTTTGGACAACGTTCCAACCACGTTAGTTCCATTGATAAAATCAATTAATATAGACGTGGAAGATTGTCGTGGAGATACCGCTACTCTAAACTTCGCAGACTTCACCTACTCAAAGAACTTTCTAAGAAAGACAGATAAGAACAATGATGGAGAGAATGTATACTATACAGACTGCATGTTCAAAATTGATGAAGCATACAGTACAGAAGATGAAGGAACAATCACATTAAGAAAGATTACAGCGGATTATGAAGATCTCTTAAATCCCCTTGAAACAAGTAAAAGTGCACAGAGAGATCAAGAGATATTTGACTCGTTTCGGGACAATTTCTTATACCCACATATTCCTCCTTTCAAAATAATAATAGGAAAAGGATTATGGAGCGGAATTGGAAAGCTAGCTGACAGGTTCCTTGCACGGTTGGTATTAATAGGAGTGATCATTACGTTTACTGACTTAATAGCAATTTTAGCGAATTTCGAATTTAATATACCAGGTATATTAATTTTTGGTTTAGGAATAGTAGGATTGGTTAGTCTTATAGTTACAATAGGTGCTATGTTAAAAAAGAAATAACTTGGATTAAAGAAAAATTAAAAAATAAAATAACAAAAAAAATAAACAAATGAGATGTTGTAGAAAAATGGCTAATAATGATGAAGACAAACTATATATCATAATCACGATGTGCTTGCAGAATGATTTCTGTGAGAAAATACCTCAAATCACAATTGAAGAGATTAATTCTAAATTTGGACATAAAGTACATCTAAATTATGAGGAAACTCAAAGGTTATGGGGCTTAAATAATGAAATGGATAAATTTATAAATGATATGATGAGAACCGCAGCTATTGCTAACTCAAATGATGATGACTTTAAAGAATATCATTTTATTCATATCAGGGATTGGCATGATAACTCTGATCGCGAGCAATTAAGTGAGTTGAAAGTTTTTGGAGACCATTGTATTAAAGGTACACATGGGGCAAAATTTATATCTCCTATGGACGATTTAATTAAGGAAAACCTAAGATTTAATTTAATTGTTAATTCAAATAGTCTTAATTCGTTCGTCCATACCAACCTTGACAAAAATCTTAAGTCTATAATCGAAAGTTGTGGATGTGATATGAAAAATGTGTATATCGGTATTATCGGCGTAGTAACTAACATTAAGATTCTGTTTCTTGCATATGATCTTAGCGTTACTTATCAATTTCCAAATGTCTTTTTATGTACAGATTTAACTGCGGGTTTTAATAAAGATGGTCATGATAAAGGATTGGAATTGATTAACAATGTTGCTTTAGCCCAAACGCAAAATCTAAACGACTTTCGTCAAAAATTTGAGATATTATAAATCAAAAGAATCATAAATGGATCAAAATTAATCAAAAAAATATTTTTCATGCTCTTTCTTTAAATTTTGAAATAAAAAAATAGTAAAAAAAACTATTCTAAATCTACTCAAAACCGCTTTTAGTCAATCGCGTATTTTTGAGTCCATTCCCGAGCTTTCTTCGCAAATTTATCATAAGCCCTCTGTGCTTGTTCACCTGCTTCAAAGTTAAGTGGATCTCCCGGATTAAAGAAAGGTGCTTCACAATGCATCATACCTTTCAGAGCTTCAACAATATTAGCTAATGTTTTCGAAGGTGTCCAACCGCTTGCTCCCGTTTGTGCATCGACTTTACCAACCAGATCTGGATTAATTAAATCCAAACATATATTTAATTTACCAGGTGGGATGGATGAGTCGATATTAGGATGCCACATGAGTGTGTGTGCATAAACATAAGGTGGTGAGAACGGATAATTATCTGGCATTTTTACTTCAAAAATAAACTTCCCACCATCATAAGGAGTATCGGATATCCCCTTTATTGTAAGTCTTAAATGATTGAGACTCATACCCCATGGCTCCACTATTACGGTAGGTTCATCCTTAAAAGCTTCCACAGCTTCTTGATAGTCGGTTTCTTCTCTCAAATTTATCACCGTATTTATTTTCCAATTTTATATATCTTATATGTACTATTCTATTATTTACCTATTAAATAATTAAATTATTAATTTTTGCAAATCAAATAATGAAGTTTTGAGAAATAACATGATGTTTGATTGATAAAATCTTTTTTAAGTTTAAACATAATTTTTAATTTTAGAAGAGATTCAGATTTAAATAAGGATAAGAAAATTAAGAATATATTATTATAAATTAAAACCGGGTAAATAATATGGCAAACGGGTTAATTCTTTTTAAGGATAAGGATAGTTCCAACGCAATCATTGTTTCTCAATATATAGTTGATGAAAAATCTGGTTCCGTAAAGATTTCTGGCAATTTATTAAATAAGATTTCTGTGAAACACGGTGTATTTGGAGATTCTGGAGGGATTAGAACAACGCTTTCTTATAGGACGGAAGAGAGCAAGTATTTATCAGTCTATATTACCGATAATGATAAGGAGGAGTTTTATTTCTTAGTTTTTTTGCTTGATCGTGACGAATCAGCAGAATATTTCTCTGTAATGACCCCTGAGATGCAAGGGATACTAACGGTGGCATTAAATAAAGGGTCGAAAGCAATAAAGGGTTTATTGCAGAAATTTTTAGTCGAACGAAACCAATTAAAAGATTTGATAAGGAATAAGCAAAAAATTGAAAAGAAGATCACCCATAC
>WJKO01000588.1 GCA_014729055.1 Promethearchaeota archaeon
TATCTATCGGTTTCCTTTGTGTTTTTGAAATACCCTTGTATCTACTGGTTCTAATCTTAAATTTACTCAACCACGAGCCCCGCTTCCTCAACATATACGCCCTTTTCCACGAATGACAGAGATAATCGTCTTTTTCTGGTAATTTATCAGGACCACCATAAGCAAAGATTTTCTGATCCATTCGTTCCCAAAGTTTGGATTCTTTAAGTTCATTGACTGTAAAAAATTTCTTAAACACTTCTTTGTATACATTGCTTGATTCTGGAGGACGATCCAATTTTTTATCTTCAACATGCAAATGAAGAATATACAGCGGTAAATATTTTTCTGCCAAAATTTTTGTACTTCGACCTACATTTTCACCTTCAGGGTCTCCTGATTCCGGGAAAAGTTCATCAAACTTACTGTAATCTACAAGAAGTTCCTCTCCAGGAACATAGCTAGTTGTAATCAATTGGTTGTATGGATCATCTCCATGCGTTAGAAACTTACCAATTGTGGGAAAGAATGGAAGCGAGTGCCCATCACATGAAGTTTTTCTATAGACAGGAATATTGACTGTTTTAAGTACATATTTTAGAAATGCATTTGTACCATGACAACCCGCGGTCCAATGTCCCCTCATATTCCGTTTTTTGCGAACTGTACTCGCCAAAATCCGTGTGAGTGGAGGGGAACCACGATACAACCAATGCTCCTCAAAATTTTTAGCTTGATAAGTTCCACTAAAATGCATGAGATTCTTACACCACTCTAAGAGACGGGCAATGGTCTCCAACTGCGTATTTTTGATTATTTTCTGGGATTTCATAAAGAGATACGGAAAACTAGGGCTACCAGGAGTAATTCCACCATCCTTGTCATAACGCGTCGTATGATTATTTTGAAACAATCTATAAAAACTCGATACATGAAAAAGATTCTCTATCTCGGCAATATCATAATCCAAGACGGACCAATTCACCTTATTATTTATTTCAACCGCTAATCCTTGTCCAACCCAAGAAACATAAATTTCCCATGCATCTTGCTCTCTTAAACTTGTGAGTGGAGGGGCATCATCCTCTAATTGTAGTACATTATCGGGCGGATCCTTAAGCAAAAGATACCCATTGTTTTTTGCCATATTATATTTATTTTCTAAATCATCTTTCATCTTTGAGGTCCAATCCTCATATTTAAGATAATTCGCGGGTTTCTCTAACCAAGTTAGTGTTTCTTTTATTTTTCCATGAGATAAAATCCAATCTTCCAACATCTTATTTACTCTCTTTGTATTTTTTATTCTTTTTTCTTTATTCTTGATTCTACGATCTTATATAATAGGATTTATATTCGGTCATACCGCATGTAAATTATAAATATATATTCAAAACTTCTTTTCATTTGATATATTGAAAAAATGAGAATACAATGATGGAAATTTACTTTTGCAAGAATTTTCGCGTTATTTTAAAAGTCAGTTTTTTGAAAACTTAAAAGAATCTCTGTCTTCTTTTATACTTTCAATGATTGTTATACCTAAATATGGTGCTTGTTCTTTTAGTTCATACACGGTATTAAAGAAATGTTTGCAAAATTCCTTTTTATTCATCCTATGCCTTATAAAATCCTCACAATCATGAATTATTTTTTTATTTTTAACATCTATTACCAACTTATATTTTTCTCCATGACTACCATCTACTTCGGCTTCTAAAACCATATTTTCTTCGTCCAAATTTTTATAGTGAATCCGTGATCTATCCAAACGACGACCACTGGTCATCTCTTCTTTCGAGAATGTCTTTTTAATTTGACGAATAAAGTGTAAACTCTCCTCTTCACTCTGTTCTGTTAATTCTATTGAAATTATCTTCCATGGATCATAATTATCTTCAATTCTATCCCACTTTGCTTGGTTCGGGCACATTTTAGAAAAATTACTCTTTAAAAACTCGCGTTGTTTTTTCAAATGGGTTAAGATTTCATCTGAAGGAATCAATTTTTTTCCTTGCTTTTGCAAGAAACCTTCCTCTAAAGCGGTTTTTATTTTACGGTTTAAGGTGGTCGGTTTAAACGGTAGATTCATTTTAAAACTTATTTTATATATCAGTTCTTCTCTTGTAAACGGCTCGTCACTCAACGTTTTCCATATATACTGAACTAAATCTTTTTCCTTGCTCGGTATTGTTATATCCATTTTAATATACACTTCTCATATTCGATATTCTGTCATCTATTATTAACTTTGATTGAAAACATAATTATCCTACGAGATCAATTTCCGTAGCATTTATTTTTTTATTTTTCACATCTGCAATAACGGGTCTTCCAGGCGTAGGAGTAATTCCTAGTGTTTTCATGTAATTGGTTTGACTTTGAAAGCAACCTGAATTAACCATTAATACTCCTTTATAATATCCTAAGCCATTAATATGCACATGTCCCGTATCTAAAATGTGTGGGACATCATCAAGGACTAACCAATCCCGTCCTGTAGGCGCAATCCCTGTTTTTACACCATACGAAGGCACCAAGTGACGACATCTTAGGTATTCTTTCATAGCGAGTTCGGGGTGTTCATTGCTAAGTCCAGGTATTGATGTATTTAGGTCAATAATGCTATCTCCGTGAAATACAGCAGTTTTTATACCATGAAGGTTCAGTACAGATGGGTTTCCAACATTGGTAATACCTAAATCTAATAATGGCTGGCAGTATTTCTTATCCACTGATGGTGTTGGTAAAGCATTTCGCACCGGTTCGTGATTGCCGGGAATATAGATAATGTTAATATAATCTGGGATGTTTGATAATAATTTAGCGGCATAATTATATTGCTTGTAAATATCTGTAATCGTTAATTCGCTTTCTTGGGAGGGATATACACCGATACCATCAACTAAATCGCCGCAAATAACGAGATATTTAATTGATCCCGCTTGCTTTTGTGTCTTTTCGTTTCCAACTTCTCCCCGTATGTATTTAATGAATTTTAAGAATAATTTTTCTTCAAAATTTGTGCTACCAAGATGAATATCAGAGATGAAAGCTATCGAGAGAGGGATATCTGGTATTGATTCTCGATGTGATTCACTTATATCAGGCCATTTGAGATCATTAATAAACACAATTCTGCTCTTGCGTTTGGAATCGACCTTGAGATATCCTTCAATTAACACTACTTGGTCTTGTAATAAATATTTCATTTTTTTATAGAGATTGTTATTTTCGCTGACATTTCGAACAAGAGCTTGTATTTCTCCAGTTGGATCATCTAAGAATATCTTAATGTGTCTATTTCTACCTATTACAGATTTATTCGTAACCATCCCTATAAATGCTACTTCTTTTGAATTAGGCAGAAGATTCAATTTTCTAATAGGAAGTAAGTTATTAGACGGCGTATAACTCTTTTCAATGATATCCTTCAATCTGTTAAACTTGTCAATTGTAACATCGTAAAAATCCTTAGTTGAACCTTCCGTATAAAGATTCTGGGTTGGATCCTTAAGCACTTCGATTTGTTTTGCATAGTCTTTGGCAATAGGGTTAAATTCTGTTAAACCACCAACGTCTTGCAATTTTAACCGAGAATCTGGAATTAATTCGATTTCTTCATCCTCTTCTTGCATCATTCCATCATCTAAGACATCAGATGCCAATCGATCTGCCTTAGCTATGTCTCTATCAAACTGGCTAATTGAACCTTGTCCTTCAATATTTCCACTCGGTTTTCCATTAAGTTTTTGATCGCTTTTTTGAGGATTCTTTTCTGTAGTTTGGGTATCAACGTATTCTTCGTTCGTACTTAATAATTCATTTATTGATTCTGATTCTAATGATACCACAGCCCTATTTTTTGGCTTCATTTGTTGTTTTCGTTTGTTAGAAATGTGTTTCTCCGATTTTATTTGCTCTTGCTTTTGTTTGGGGACGATAGGTGTTGAACTTTTTAGCTTTCTTTCTTCTTTATTTTTACTTGATCTACCTTCGTGTAGGTCCTTATTTGAATTCTCTTTTAAGTCCTCTTTTAATTCCTCTTTTGAGTCCTCATTTGTATCCCCTGCTGTATCCTCTTTTATATTCTCTTTTACATTCTCTTTTATTACATCCGCACCAACGAGTTTACTATATTTTGTTTGGTTTAAAATATCAAGCGTTAAATGCGATTTAAAATTGGAGAGAAAAGATATCTCCCGGATAAGTTCTTCAAGATCCTTGTTTTTAAGATTAGCATTCAATAAGAGATCTAAACTGTTCGGTGTTATATTGATCCCTGCTCCCAATAAGCGGAGAAGGATCTGCCGTTTATTCAATATGTCTTGTTCTTCCACCATTCTTTTCCTCGCCAATGATTACTTACAATAGATAACAGACAACTATAGATTATTTTTTTTCGTATGAAATGTTTATTTTTATTAGTCTTCTAATATATTCGTTTTTTTCTTATTTTTAAATCATAGATGTATGTTTAATATTAAATTTCTAAATATTACCTATTAATCTCTTTTAGATGAATTGTTTTAAACAAAAAAAAAATAACTATTAACGCTCTATCAATTAAAATAATAAAAAAAATAATAAAAATAATTAACAAATAAAAAAACCAAGCGATTGTCATAGTGAGTGAATAAGAATGTCTGAACACAAAAAACCAGCCGCCAGCAAGGAAATGAGAAAGTATTTCGACTCAATTACCAAAGATGTGGA
>WJKO01000589.1 GCA_014729055.1 Promethearchaeota archaeon
AAAAATTGTCTTTATCATCTTATTGCATATCTAAGAATAGCAGCTATTCCCCCAAACGTCGATAAAAGAGATTCACCCTCTTCTGTCTCAATGGAAATCATTTCTATTTCTGCACTTGTATTTCGTGCCATCTCTGCGAGATCTGGAACGATATCTTTTATTTCCGTTATACTATAAAGACTTGACTTACATTCATCACAAGATTCTTTTTCGATCTTGTCTTTAAACTCTTTTAATTCAGAATTCTTTATCGTTTTTACTTTCATATTATTACATTGCTCACATTCTACGGTAACTCGACTCATATCTAATTCTTCAGATAATAATAATTTTTCAACAGCACCATGTTGTAACGCTTGTCGCACTTCTTTTTCACCATATGCGACTAATCCAGTATCTCGTGACAAATTATAGAGAAATTTTTGCATTATTTTTTTTTCACTCATATATCGCAAGCTTTCCATTTGTTTACCAGCTTTAATTACTACTGCACGCAATCCTTCTGAACCACTTACGCCGATATCTACAAAATCAACGATTTTATCTCTTATTCTGTAATCCAATAATCCTTTATCTCGAAATTTATATTTCGTATGTCCGGCACCACCGATGAAAATACCCTCTAATATTCCCTCCTCTGCCATAGGTACAAAAACATCGTTTGTTATTTCCGAAGCTTCGGTTAAAAAATAATTAACGTGTTCATCAAATAATCGTTCAAATCTTCGTTGGGATTGTCCACCAGCATGATGCCTATTTGATACTCCCGAACTCTCAGTTCTAACTACTTCTATATGATTTCCTCGTACCCATCCTATTGCAAAATCTTTGTTATCTATGACGATGATACCATATGTAGCTTTTTCAGTCATCATTTCTTCTAATGGTTGTATATAGAATTCGGACGAACAATAATACTTGAAAGTTGATATGGGTTCTATGGGTTCAATCATATAGAGTTCATTCTTTTCCGTACCTGCAGTATTACCTTGAGGAATAGCACCTGAAAACATTATAAGCCCATTTTCTGGTATCTTTTTTATTGTTTTTAGTTTTTGCAATAACGATGTAATGCTGTCTATTACGTTTTTTCTGGTTAATTTCGATTTTATATTAGAACTCTCGTTAATCTCGTTTTTAAGATAATTTGTTACATCTGAAATCTTCTTATCTGGCGGTATCATTAACGTTATTAATTCTGTATGATATCCTTTTTTATTTTTAAGAAAATCAATCTGTTTTTTTAACAAATATCGTTGATACGTTTTTTCTTGTTCATTCATTGGAACATAACTCATTTTTGAAATAAGATCTATAATCTTTTGATTATGATAATCTTTTGATTATGATAATCTTTTGATTATGATAAAAGTTCTTATTTTATCTTCAATTAAGTAAAACAAATCATTAAGATATGATAAAGATGGTTGATGAATTACCCGAAGATCATCCACGAGCAGAATCACTACATATTCGGCATAAAATTATAGAAGGAATGCATAAACTAGTTGTCGCCGAAGCTGGTCTCATTGCTCATGGAAGAGGAGAAGCTTGGGATTATTTAATTGGTGAACATACAAATCCAAATGCCATAAATACTATGAAGGTGGCAGTAGCACAGATGTTATTAGCTAAATCACCTGTTATTAGTGTCAATGGAAATGTTGCTATCTTATGTCCGAATGAATTAGTGGAATTTTCAAAATTGACCAACGCACCCTTAGAAATAAATCTTTTCTACGGTAAAAAAGGTAGAATTGAAGCTATCACTGAAACCCTAAGAAAAGCCGGTGCTGAGAAAATATTGGGTACTGTTGATAGGAAAAAAGAAAAAATTCCAGAATTATCCAGTAATCGGAGGCATGTTGATCCCGAAGGAATTAAAATTGCAGATGTTGTAATGGTCCCCCTTGAAGACGGAGACCGTACTGAAGCTCTAATAAAACAAGGCAAAAAGGTAATAGCTATCGACTTAAATCCATTAAATCGTACTTCACAATGGGCTGATATTACCATCGTTGATAATATTATTCGTGCACTGCCTATAATGATCGAAATTTGCAAGGAATTTCAACAAAAAAATACTGAAAGGGGGAAATTAACTGATATTGTTGAGCAATTCGACAATAAGAGAAATTTGTCCAATTCTATTGAAGTTGTCATTAATTACTTAGGAAAATTAAGTAAGAAAGGGAAATATCTTGAAATGAAAAAAAATTAAATTGAATTATGAAAATAAATTGAATTATGGATTATGAAAATAATTTAATTATGAAGATAATTAAATTGTTATAGAATTATGATTACAAAATTAAGTAGTGATAAACTTGGAAACCGCCGAATATAATGTACGACCTTGTAAATACGAGGAGTTACAAAAAGTTATCTTGATTAATGAAACTACATTACCCGAGCATTATCCTACTTATTTTTATGAACAAATCATTGAGAAGTATCCTGAATCCTTTATGGTTGCTGAATTGAAAAAGGAACCAGGAAAGCTTGCCGCATATATTATGTGGCGAATCGAGCGTGGAATATCTTCTTTTGGAATTCAACTGGTCAAAAAAGGACATTTAGTGTCTTTAGCCGTTTCTGAACCTTATCGGAGAAAAAAGATTGCATCTAGTCTACTTAAAAATTCCATGTTAGAAGTGAAAGACTACGGTGTTGATGAATTTGTATTGGAGGTTCGGATTTCTAATCAAGGTGCGATAGATCTTTACCAAAAAACCTTTGGATTTAAAAAAATACGAATTATCGAGCAGTACTATCGTGATGGAGAAAATGCTTATTACATGGCATTGAAAGTAGATGATCTAAATTTTGATAAGACATAGTTCATTTATTGAAAATAGATAAGAAATGTCTTCTTGGAAATCAAATTTGAAAAAAAAGTATGACGAACACAGGCACTGTCCGATTTGCGGTATATCTATTCCACCTGATAAGGAGTTCTGTAGTCTTGAATGTAGAGATAAGTATCAAGGTGCACAGAAAAAACAGAACAGAAGTCAATGGATAATGATGGCACTGATGATTGGAATGGTTGTAGTGATGACGGTCATTATGCCAATGTTTGGAAACGGATAATTATAACATATTTTTTAGAATTATTTATATAGATATATCTGGGACTAAAAAAAGATGAGTGCGGACTTTTCAGACGATTATTCTTTTAGATTTATAAGGATATTCGGCAATACACCTAGAATAAAAATCCTAGAATTTTTTGTTTATCTTTATGATAAAACTGGCAAACAACCTTGGTCATATATTTCTCAATTATCGAGGCTGCTCAAGTTATCGAAATCGAGCGTAAAAAAGGTTATTGACAGCTTAATTTATGAGAATATACTCATTGAAAAAAAAATTGAGACTCATGCAAAACATCCAAAACGAAATATCAGTATAAAAACAAACAAACCTATTGTTTTAGAGTTATTAGAATTCTATCGGAAAATCAAACATCTAAGTTAAAAAAACTTTTTTAGTTAAAATGAATTTTTAAATTAAAAGATTGATTCTTTTTTAAAAAAATAAATCACGCAGAGATAGCCAAGCTGGTCAACGGCGTCGGACTCAAGATCCTAGCGTAAAAGACGCCTGGCATTTGTATATATGAGACATCCGATCTCATAGGAGTACGTGCGTTCGAATCGCACTCTCTGCACCTTAAATCACTATAAAGTGGCGTAAATAAATAATGAGCTCATATTACGGAAAAGCAATCCGAATGGAAAGGATAACAAATAGAAAAACGGGTAAGACGATAATAATACCCATGGATCATGGGGTTACAGTTGGACCAATAAAAGGATTGGACGATATGGGTAAGATCGTAGACCTGGTCGCCGAAGGTGGCGCGAATGCAGTATTGGGTCATGTTGGACTTCCCCTCTATGGACATCGACAATATGGAAAAGATATAGGGTTAATACTCCATCTTAATGGCAGTTCTATACTGAGTACATCTCCAAATAATAAGGTCTTAGTTAACACCGTGACTGACGCTATCAAATTTGGAGCAGATGCTGTTTCTGTCCATATTAACATTGGAGGTAGAGATGATTCCGAAATGATACAGATTTTAGGAGGAATTAGTAGAGAATGTCGTGAGTGGGGTATGCCTTTACTAGCGATGATGTACCCCCGTGGTGAAAATATAGAAAACGAGCGGAACCCCGAGCATATAAAAATCGTAACAAGAATCGGCGCCGAGTTGGGAGCCGATATTGTAAAAACACCTTGGACTGGCGATATTGACTCGTTTAGAGAAGTAGTTAAGGGCTGCCCCGCACCAGTTATAATTGCTGGTGGTGCAAAACAAGGAACTAAAGAAATTTTGGAGACAACAGAACTTGCCATGGATGCGGGAGCTAAGGGGGTTGCTTATGGTCGTAATGTCTGGCAATCAAGTAACGTTACAAAATTGACTCATGCAATTGCTTTAATTGTTCACGAAGGATATCCTGCGGAAGATGCAATCAAGGAATTAAAAATTAAGGTAGATTAAACAATGCTAAAAATTTTAGCGGAAACTACCTTCAAGGAAGAAAATTATCAAGTAACTTGTGGAATTATTTACCTCAATACTGGTTTCTTATTGTTAATCACCGATCAAACACAATATGGAATGGGGAATGTTTTTATGAGTGCCCCCTCAGGGATAGACGGAACCAAAGCAATAAGCACTCCAGGTCCCATTTTTGGTTTTAAAAGAAATATACTGGGTAAAATGGTTTCGGAATTAGCAGCAACGATATTGAAAAAACCTTGCTTAATTTTAATCAACATACGTGGATTGGAAAAAAAAGATAAATTAGTTGCAGATGTAACGATGAAGTGTCTAAAACAGACTCTAAATCAAAGTCGTGAGAAAATAAAAAAAATGGAATAAAGTTTGGAAGGTATCATTTATATCTATTTTGATTTTGTCTCTACAAAGCATTTGGGACATTTTATCCATGTAGGGTCCAAAATCATACCACATTTCGGACATTTCGAAAGTGACTTTTGTTCCATAGTAAGAAGCGATTTCTTCATATTAAGTTCATCCTGTTGGTCTTTAATTCTACAGTACGGGCAAAAATCCCATGCTTCTGCGATATAATTTCCACATTCATCACATTCTTTTTGTTCCTTAATTGGTTCGATCAAGG
>WJKO01000590.1 GCA_014729055.1 Promethearchaeota archaeon
CCATTGGCTCTCGTCCGTGATCCTCAGTTTAAGTTTTCGATGAATTTACGAGTATTAGGGGCGAAAAGTCTACATTCAAAAACACACGATGTTACATTTAATGATAATATCGTGAAGATTAATGACGTTATACCTGATAGAGATCTCATCCTAAATATACTCACGGCGCAGAAGCCAAGCACTTCTCTTAATGTCCATACGTATAAGGATGGAGATTATCTCTACTTTGCTGTCTTGGCGTCCCCACCGGAGGAAATTGAAGAGAAAGATATTAAAAAGCTGTCATTTATTGAGCTGATCGATCATTCTGGATCCATGGGATCGCCCCGAACCGAAAATTCGAAGTGGTCTATTAGTGATTTTATTGCAAAATTGACATATTTCGAAATAAAGGATATGGCGAGCGCTGTATATTTTGGTGTATTTGATACAAATACATGGTGGGAGAAGATAAATGATATTCCCCAACTGGAGAGCTTTCTAAGCCAGAATTACGGGGGTGGCGGTACACATCTTGGAAAAGCAATCGAACAAGCAATCCACAAACATAAAAAAAAAGGTCTTCCATATAACATAGTAATTACAGACGCACAGGTTTCGGATATTGGCAGATTATTACAGCTGGCAGATAATATCTATGAGAAGGGTCAAAGATTTATAATAATTTGTGTAGACTCTTCCCCAAATGCTTATATTCCGATTGAAATGGCAAGAAGATCTAGAGGTCTAGCGTTCTTTCTCCGAAGTAATTTAGAACGTGATATGATTAATTGCGTTGAAGAAATTTCCCGTTATTGGAGAGATCCCATCGGAAAAGTACAAGTAGAGGTGACAGCTGACGGGGATAAAAATATAGGTCTAGAACATTCTCAGGCACTGCATTTTGAAAATGTGTTGGATATAGGAGATCTCACTAAGAATATGAGTCGTTGGGCGGTAGGAAGAATAAAATGCTCAAATAAATCTTCAGTTTTATTTAAATTGATGCTTGATGGAAAAGGAACCGATAGCGTAAAAATTGATCTAAATAAAGTAGAAAACGTATCTGCTGTTAGAGATATTTTTGGTGTTCATAGAATTAATTATCTTGAAGCTCTCAGTAAACAACATTATGGTACTCCGAATATAACCAATATATTAGCCAAAATGGGTTATGAAATGGAGACTAAAGAGAAGCAATCGATAATTTATCGGGAGAATCAAGTGATAGTGAATAGAGAGTTTTTTAATGGACTTATAAAGGACGTTTCTCTGGAATATGGTATAATTTCGGGTGAAACTGCGTTTATCGCAGTACTAGAACGAGAAGGGAAAGTGTCAGAATCAACTTTGGTGCCAAATGCAATACCAAGAGGATGGAGTAATCAAGGTCCACCAGGTCTTCCTGCTGGACCTCCAAGTATGGCGGGTGCTCCCCCCCCTCCAGGTGTAGCTCCGGGCGGCCCTCCAAGCGGCCCCCCAAAGAGTGCACGTCTCTCTAGGTCTCAGGGTCTCAGTAATTTTTCGGGTGATATTATGAAGGAACTGAGCTCTCTATTCAGTGGTAGGAAAAAGGGGAAAAAAGGCGGTAGTTCCCATAGATATCAACCCAAATATTCTATGGACTCCTCTGTCAGCCGGCATGAAAAGAAGGAACAACCTCCAATTTTTGAAGGAACAACGAAAAAAGGAATTTTCTATTCCTCGGATAAAACTATTCGTTTATCCTCTCTTGAAGTTGTAGGAGATGTGCCAGATGAAGCGATATTATCGATTTACCTCGAAGGTCAATCAACTCCGATTACTGAAATTAAGTTGAAAAAGGTTAAATTGCTGGGAAAGAGACCTTTAAACATTCGCGGTATGGTTAAGTTTGAATGTAATGTCGCGGGTATAAAGATAATTCTCCGTTAACTCTGGCTAAATTTTCTTTTATCATTTTTTTATTTTTGGTATGTTATCTATTGTAACAAAACATCAAAATAGAGAAAATTCCTAATACTTTATAGAAATGAATCTTTTTTATGAGTGATACTTAATCCTCAGATAGAAGTTTATAGGTGGTCATGTTGGGAGTTCGAAAGAAATATTTTGAAATGTCTTTTTTTGCGAGATTTATTATTTTATTTATTTTAGCTGGTTTCATTTGCGGTGGAATGCTGAAAATTGACCAACAAAATACAGAACCGATGCCATCTCTCATCGCAGGAGAGGAACATAGGATTCTCTATAAGAATCAAGACATACTATATTATATTCCTACAAACTTAGACACAGCTTCAACAAAGATTTTCTTTGTTATTCATGGTGCGAGTAGAACCTATGAGAGTTATTTTGATAAATGGATGAATACGAATGTTGCCGAAGATGAGAACGTGGTCATAATATCACCCCATTTTGACATTAATGTTTTTTCACATTATCAGATACTCAATATTTGGGGAATTCGTGCGGATAATAGATTAATCCAGATCTTTAATGTGTTTACGGAATGGTTAGAATTAGACGCAGACCGGTTTTATATATTTGGGTTTTCTGGAGGCGGTCAATTTGTTCATAGATTTTCAATGGTTCATCCTCATTTAATAGACAGAGGTATTATAGGAGCTCCAGGTTGGTATACCTTCCCAAACAATACATTATATCCATATGGAACTAAAACCACGATCTTTCACCCAAGAACACTAAAATTTGAATTAGAAACCATGCTTTCCTTACCTTTAGGTCTAGTTGTTGGAGAAGATGACGTGGAAAGAACAAGTAATTTGTTACAAACTCCAAAAGCAGATGAACAGGGTCTTAATAGGCTTGAAAGGTCAGCTAATTGGTTCAACGCAATGAATAATACTGCAGTTGAAAACGGATGGTCCTTTAATTTCGAATATGAAGTAGTACCCAATGCGGGTCATTCAAGTAGTAAAATGATTCCTGACTCAATAAATTTCTTGTTCGGAGGTGGCTTCTAAGGTGGAAAATAATCGGGATATAGGTCCAGAAGATCAAGAAAAAGTTGAAATTAATGAAGATATTGGTGAAAAAAATCGAAGTCCAATAGAAAAAATAAAAAGATTCAAAGAATATGCAATATTGGCCCAATCGATTTCAATATTTTTGTTTGTGATTTATACTATCTTATGGATAGAATCAATTTTCTCATTATTTACTACCCAAATCGTTGTGTTTGTAACATTTATAGTTCCCTTTTTATTTGACAGTATTATTAAATACATAATAAAGCCGAGGCGTATGCGATTACGAGAAGAACATAATTCTAAGACTACACGAACTGGATCTAAGAAGGTTATTAAAATAATTAAAAGCGCTCTTGAATTTATTATTATATGTGGGCTATTAGTAGC
>WJKO01000591.1 GCA_014729055.1 Promethearchaeota archaeon
AAGGGCTTTATTTTGATTATGATCATGCAGAAAAAAAACGTATTAAGAAAAATACAATTGCTTCATTTTTTCCAATAATTAGTGGAATAGTCAAAGAAAGTAAAGTTAAACAATTATTGACACATATTGAGAACGAAGATGAATATAATACGAAAATACCATTTCCTAGTGTATCGAGGTCATCTAAACACTTTCAAAAGGATATGTGGCGCGGTCCCGTTTGGCTTAATACAGCTTATACTATCGTTAAAGGTTTAGAATATTCGAACTTAGAGCAGTTAGCTGGCAAATTTGCATATAATTTGGTAAAGGGTGTTGCATTTACATATTCTAATGAAGGTTCAGTTTACGAATTCTATGATCCTGATAATTATACGCTCAATAGTTTATCAAGGAAAAAAGGTAATCTATTTAAGAAAATGACTTTAGGTGACAAGCCAGTAAAAAAGTTTGTTGGCTGGACGGGAGTTGTTAATACAATGCTTATTGAAAATATTATAGGATACAGAAGAATCAAGGATACTGTTATGCTTAAACCGCATTTACCGAAAGTTTTTGTCAATCATACCGTCAGATTGAAAATTCCGCAATTTAATGAAATCTTATCACTAGAGATATTCGAAAATCAAAATATTAGCGCGAAACTAATATGTTATGATGAAAAAGACAATATTACATCTGAAATTATTTTTGAGGGAAAAAACCATACGCAACTCACTGAAAAAAATTAATCTTATTTTACTTTTCATGATCGATATAATTTTATATTCGTGATCCAATGGATTATATAGAGTATATAACAACGATAAGGATAAGATTGAATTATGGTATATATAGCAGATGGTCGTTATGAATTACCAGAGGATCTTCATTATAGTAAATTTCAGCATGTGTATTTTAACAAAGATAAGAAGCTAGTTGGATTAGACCAACTTGGATTCGCATTCTTGAAAAAACCATACGAATTGCGGATACTCGTAGAAGACGAGGTTAAATTGAGGGAGCCATTTGCAGTAGTTTCAACAGAACAAGGGATTACCACATTATACTCTCCCGTTGAAGGTACAATTAAAAGCACGAATGAAAATGCGCTTAAAGATATGGAGAACGACACGTATTCAAGCGGTTATATATTGAAGATGGACAAAATATTTGAGATTGATCCTTCTCTTATAACTGGTAATAATGTGGAAGATTGGGGAAATCATGAAGTTAAGACATTATTGAAAGGAACTTATAGCTTTAAGGTTATCGAAATAGGTGATTCCGCTACTGGAAAAACTGCAATAAAGGTAAGGTTTACTGACGATTATTTCAAGAAAAACTTAAAAACAACTTTAGGGGTAGATTTTGGTAGTAAAGAAATGAAATGTATGTATCAATCACACGATGCTCTATTTTCTGGTTCTTATCAATTTACAGCTAAAATAAATGTGTGGGATGCAGCAGGACAAGCACACTTTGAAAAAATAAGAGGAATGTATTATCGAGGTGCGAAAGGAGCTATCTTGACCTATGATGTCAATAATCCAGTCTCATTCGAGAATCTGGATAAATGGGTCGAAGAATTGGAATTAAACGTAGGGAAACGAATACCTGTCATCTTAGTTGGTAATAAGATTGATTTAGAAAAGAAGGTAAGTACTGAGAAAGCAAAACAATACGCAGAGAAAAAGAATTTCCAATTTATTGAATGTTCGGCAAAAACTGGAGAAAATGTGGATGATATTTTTAAGAAGATTGCAGTAGAAATTTATAAACGCGAAGAGAATCTTGATTAGGTTCTAATCAAGAACCTAAAATATATTCGTTATACAAATATATTTCGTTAATTTTTTATCTCAGCTAATTCTTATACATCTATAGAGAATTCAATTGATTGAGGGAAATCCTTGAAAGAATCTACAAATATAGATTTTTTAGATCTGAATGAGCAAGAGTTAAATTATATTCTAAAAATTTTAAGAAAATATCTGATGGGCATTGTTATTTCAAAGACTTCTGGTAGTATTTTATATCATTTTGAGGTTGATCATTCGATTAATACTGATCTATTCTCACAATTCATTGCTGCTCTTGCGATGTTTGGAGAAGAATTGGGAAACATTCGACGAATTCTTATTGAAGGATTAAACTTGGAAATGAATAGTTTAGTTAAAAATAATTTGATTATTACCGCATTTTTCCGCCCAGATATGGTCACTGATTATTTAGAAGAGGAAGCAAGTAAATGTTTAGATGAATTTTCAGAAAAATTTGCGGATCAGCTCGAAAAAGATCGATGTAATCAAGATATCTATAAGTGTTTTGATAAAAATATGTGGGAACTAATTCAAGATTATCTCATCCGAATTGGCGCATTTGATCTCGAATTCTTTCACTTTACACGATAATTGCAAACTTGCGTTAAAGAAACATTATTAACCCGCGTTTCAATGCAATATCCATAAATGTAAGCATTGATGTAAACATTTGATATATTGGACTTAATGCTGTGTTTGAATATTCATATTCTATTAATAATACATTAGGATTATCCTTTACCTTCTCTGCTAGCGTTTTGTTGTTATTAATTAGTACTGTTTTTCCTGATCCAAATTTTTTAGTTGTTAAATTAATTAGTCGCGGTAAAATGTCTTCAGATTGTTCTGTATAATCATCTCCTATGAAAAAAATACAACGAAAGTTCTCATCAGCAATTTGAAAAGGTCCGTGGAAGAATAAACCGATGGATAAACCCTCCGCATATAATCTTCCATAACTTTTAGCAGCAAAAGCGGCTTGATATGCAGCACTTAAGGATGCCCCCCTCGATAAAAAGTAGATAAAACGAAAATCTTCCCCTAAAAACTCAAGAATCTGTTTCGTAATTTCCTTATTATTTTTTGTGTAATTTCTCATTATTTTTACTAATGAAGCTACATCCTTGCGAATCTGATCTCGTTGAGGGTCTTCCCCTAATAGTATTTGACTAATCAAATATAACACAAATACTTCATTCTGATAAGATTTTGTAC
>WJKO01000592.1 GCA_014729055.1 Promethearchaeota archaeon
ATATAATTCTTATCAAATAAAATTTAATGGTTTTTTATGAAAATTCATCAAAGACATATGCTTAAGAGTAAAGACGTAAAAGAAATGAAAGAAAAGATAGCGGAACAATTTGGCGATGAGAATATCAATAAGATTTTCGGTAAAAAAAAATCTGTTGAATGGGTACGCCTTGACGACAAAGAAGAACTTATTGCTGTAGACGGAATTCTTTGTTTCTGGTATTCCGATAGTCGTTACATTCCACTTTTATCCATGTTAATTGACCCTAAATTAGAACTTGAAATTAAGACTATAACAGTTGATAAAGGTGCAATTCCTTACGTAACAAATGGTGCAGATGTAATGCGTCCTGGTATAATCGATATTGATTCTGACATATTAGAGGGTGATATTGTCAAGATACAAGACCCAGTACATGAACAAGCATTAGCGGTGGGCTTAGCATTATATAATGCCGATAGAATGAAAAAAATGAAAACAGGAAAAGTCATTACCAACATCCACACAATAACAGATAACATTTGGGCATTTTCCAAAGAGTTCTAAAACTAAAACATAAAAATAAATAGAAATATAAATAGAATCAAAAATAGAATCAAAATTAACTAACATAAAATAGAGTAGAAAATTATGATTCCTTCAATTGTGACAGTGATCATTGGTCTATTGGTTCTTATATGGCTGTTTATGAATCGTATTAAAGCACGTAACAAAATAGAAAATGCACCTCTTGGAATGCCTGTTGGAACAGTTCGTGCTTATATTGCTTTATTGATTCTATCATTTCCTTTCGGTTATCTGATGATTCACCAAAATATACCGAGTGTTGTTAGAAACACAATATTTGTCGTGATGGCATTCTATTTTGAGAAAAGATCTGAATCGAAAACTATTGAAGATTTAGTAAAGGAAGTTTCAGCTTCGGAAGTAGTTAATAAAAAGAAAAAAATGAAGAAAAAATTTCCTTTATACCTACCGAAATATACTGTCAGAACAATTTTATTGATAATGCTTATTCTAATTATTGTAATCAATTACGTGTTAGAGGCAGAAGTCACTTTGTCAAGTAGCGATACGTTACTTGAATTGCTACTGATGATTTCCTTTTATATTTTCGGTATGTTCATCAATTCGATGGGAAGAAGAATCAAAAAGCGTAATATAAGAAAAATGATCAAGGAAAACCCAACTAAAATTGATGAGATTATAGAAGAACTCGAAGATAAAGAGGAAGTTAAAAGTCGAAGATTACAGAGCGCTTTTTCAATCCTTGTTCTAATTGGTATAACTGCGTCTTTGGTACTTTATACGATTGAGTATGACCCGTATTATGACTTATATGGGATTATCCGGTTATCTCTAAGAGAACTTTTACTTTATCTATTAAACGTCTACTATGGTTTCCGTCAATAGACAACAATTTAAGTATTACTTTTTTTATATTTACTTTTTATTTTCTTGTTGCATTTTTTGAAGTAAACTTAAAGATTAAGCAAAGTTAAAGTAACATACTTGACAAAGATCAAATTATATAATCGAGATGAATTTAATGGGTTATCGATATCAAGACGCACGGTTAACTTCAAAATTAAAGAAAAACTTAAACAAGCAAATTAAAGCTAGTATTAAGATTAGAAATCACTATATCATTGGTACACTGAAAGAATATGATCAGCATTTAAATTTAATATTAGAAGACGCTCAAGAATTGGTCATCTGGAGAACAGGTATTAAGTCAAAAAAAGATGTGGGAAAAGTAATCATTCGTGGTGATTCCATTGTGTATATTGACACAAATCCAGATAAATCCGAGATCTATTTTATAGATAGAGGAAAAAAGCAAAAAAATGACGATGACATTACCGAGAATCAAAAACAAGATGACAAGGAGCAAGAAAAAGAGGATAAAAAACTCGAAGTTCAACAAGATAAGCAAGATTAAAAATCGTAAAACATTTATTTCATCTATAATTAAACTAATTAATTTAATCTATAAGACATAGTTTTAGTCGTGAATTGAAATGGGAAAAGGAACTCCAAGCTCTGGTCGAAAAAACAAAGAAGGAAATCATATTCGGTGTCGAAGATGTGGTAGACATAGTTATCACAAGAAAAAGAAAGTATGTGCTGCTTGTGGTTTTGGGCGTTCTTCGAAAATGAGGCACTATGAATGGAATGTAAAATCCAAACCATCATACGGAAATAAAGTAGTTAATAGACGTGCGTATAAAGCTGATAATCCCCGTTATTAATACGATCTTTTTATATTTAGAGTTAATTCTCAACTAATTTTTAGCATATTTATGAATAATCAAGTTTCTGATAAGGTGCATCCTATATCTACATGAAAGTATCTGTTATCTGAAATTTTTAATAGGATGAAGTCGATATAAACAACAAGATTTCATATATTTAAGATGAATTTGAGGGTATTAATGTGGAAAGATTTAAGAAATTTGTCTCAAAACGTTCAATTCGGCGATTATTACTTATTCTTATGACTGTATGCGCAATTATTGGTACCGTGTCATCAGCATTGGGAACATATTCAACAGACTATGTAATTGAAAGAATCTCATTTGATAATTCAACATACTATCAAAAAACAGAACAATATGGCGATACATATTTAGAGGAAACCTATGGCGAGGAGTTTGCTGGTATCTCGTTAATACCAAACGATAATAGAATCTTTGATATAAATGGTTATTGTCTAACGCCAACGGGGCATCCTAAGGGAACAAAGTTCCCAACAATAATATGGTCTCACGGTATGATTGCAAATAACGAGATTCAATTGCATTATGCAATGGAGCTTGCAGCTGCGGGGTTTAAAGTTATTGCAGTTGGATTAGAAGGTCATGGCAGTAACGGTGGATCGTGGGATTTGGGAATTACTGATCATCAAGTATTTTATTCGGCAGTTGAATATGCTTTAACGCTAGATGATGTCAATAAATCTGCAATTGGTGTGAGTGGACATTCAAACGGAGGATATGCCGCAGCACGGGCAGGGTTGTTTGACAATTCCCCACTGGGCACAGGCGGTTATATCAAAGCCGTAGGATCTATTTGGTGTATTAGTGATTTTAATGAAACATTGCAGGAACTCTGTGGAGCAAATCCAGTAAATGATCCAGATTACTCTTGGTTAATTCCTATATTTATGGGAACAAATAATCCTACTGGAACCATCACTGAACAAGATATATTGCGTAGGTCTGTTTCACATTATGTTAATAGTACGAATATTCCCAACTGGCTATTGGTTTCTGGAACGAAAGACCAATTTTCTTCAGCTGAAATAATGTATCATGTTATGAGTAATGCAACGGGAAAAACCAAAGATTTTCTAAAGTCCGCTATTGCTTCTGACCCACAAGAATCATGGAATAACACGCTGGAACCACAAGTATCTTTTACGAATGGAACTGCTAGAAAATTAGTCATTGAAACAGGATTAGATCATATTTTTGAAGCGTTTTATCCGAGAATGCCCCAAGAATTAATTGATTGGTTCGTTGTATCTCTTGATTTAGATCCTAATGAATATGTTAGCAGAATGGAACAAGGAACACCCGTTATGGTTTATTGGCTACTTAGGTTTGGTGGTATGATCTTTCTAATACTGGCATTCTTAATGAGTCAATTAGTTGTTGTTGCATATTTAGCACCTGTTATGTTTCCAGAAAGAAGATTAAAGGCTATGATCTTAAAGGATAAAAAACGGGAAGAACAGACGGTTGCTGAATTGAATGTAGGATATTTAACACCCGGACTACAAGAGTTTATTCTTGATATCGAGTTTGAAAAGCGCAGAGATCTCTTCCAGATCTTTAGAGGAAACTGGAAGAAGAAAGCCTTGTTTTGGGTAGTATTATTTGGCGTGATGACCGTTGCGTTAGTTATATTCTGGAGGTTTAATCAAGTATTTAGAGCAGTTACACGATTTTGGGTATTTAATGCATATCTGTGGCAATTCTTAATCATGGGCGTTTTTGTATGGATACTTGCCCTCGTAGTGTTATTTGGTTATAAACGTTCAAATAAATACGGAAAATATGTCAATCTTAGAACGGTTGGAGCGTCTTGGGAAGGATTTTGGAAAGGCTTTGTATTTCCATTTATTGTTGTTTTCGCACCAATGATGGTATATAATATCATTGCATATTCGACAGCATTACCGATATTCTGGCCGAGACCTGCTGAGCCCGGCGTATGGACTGAAGTTCTAGTTGGGAGTCTTATGATTTGGACACTTTATCTTCCATTAGAGGTTCTCGTAAAAACACAATTGTTTCCAGTTTTTACGAAATTTAAAACAAAAAGAGGATATTGGATGGAGATCTTGATAAACGCAGGATTGGTTCTATTTATTTGGTTGGCGGCATATGGAGTAGCTTCATTATTAATGCATCCAAAATTGGTAAATCTTATGTTTGGTGGCACGTGGGGTGGTTTTATGTTTATCTTTATAGTATCGATGAAACCTATTATTAATGGTGTGATCACCTTTATTACTGCATTTATCTATCAAAGGACGCATGATATTTGGGCTTGTTCGTTCTATCCCGTATTTATTTGGTTTATGATCATTTTTGCAAAATGGGTGGGAATCTATTGCTTCTACTAAAGAAGTTATGAGATTTTCGCTTAATTTTCATTATTTTTTGATTTAGTGTTTTTTAATTTAGTTTTTATATCATCATCTATGTTTTTTTCAATGTTTTCTTCAGCATCGAACTCAATTTCTTCCATATCGTTTTTATCCTGCGTATCTTTTTTATCCTTCGTATCTTTCAGTTTTATTACCTCCTCATCAATTTCAGAGGAGATTCTCTCTTCAGATTCAAATTCTACATCATCGACACCCATAGCATCTTCTAAATCCATCTCTTTATCCCCCTTCTGCTCATCAAGTTCATTAGCGGATTCTATTGATTCCTCAATTTCATCTCTTTCATCTTTTTCTTGTGGTTTACCCTTCTTTTCACTCTTTTTTCCTTTCTTAATGCTTTTCAGTTCTTCCTCTTCACTCTCTTCAGGATTTAGTTCTTCATCTTTTATCCGGGTTAGTCGATATTTATCAGATAGGTTAAGCAAAGTATCATCAACAAGTTGCGACTTATTAGGAACATTTTTTTTAATAGTATTTCCGAATTCCAACAGAATATTTTTTACTTCGATTGCGGTCAAGATATTTCTCCGAATATACCCTTTTCGCTGTAAGATATAATTGGAATACCAGAAATAATAAGCAAATGACGTGATCAAAATCAATGCATTGTTTAACATATTTACTTGATCCCGTGTTCCAAAACCATTTAAAATCATGGAAACTTGCCCTGCAACATACATAATGGTTAATGCATACACCAAGAAAGGCATTGAGTCCTCTGTGAACATTTGACTTTGCTTGACCCGCTCTGCAAGACCTCTCAATACCATTATTGAAGTAAATGCTAATAAAAGTACATTTCCAATAATAATAAAAACATCAGAACCTGTTTCTGTTGCGGATCTAAATGCATTTATGAATCCAAATGATCTAAACCAAAAGATTAACCACAATAAGATATATAATACATTTGAAAATACATTTGGAGTACCATTATCGAGGCTTTTCCTATATAGTTGAACTTGCCAAAAGTCGGTAGCAAAAATTATAATCGTCATTAAAACAACCCACACCCAATAGGTTGTCAAGGCGGATTGTTCATCAGCAGTAGGAGTGCCGGGCGTCGCAAAGTCGGTGAAAACTTCATAGAATCCCCAAGATGTTAAGATATGAATTATCAGTGGTATGATCAATCCCAAAATCAAAAAGGCTAATGATACAGATTTCTGTTTTAATTCATCCGTCGTATTATCAATTAACTTATCATTTGCTTTTTCCGCAACAGATTCAAGACCGTCTCTAACAAGATGAATTTGAATTACATTCCAACCTATAAATATCACAATAAAAAGTGCAGGTAACAAGTTAGAGTGCTGTAAGAAAACAATAGAGACATTAGATGGATCTAAACCTAAGAATACTAATAGTGTTATGATAGTTCCTATACCAAACGCAACTACAA
>WJKO01000051.1 GCA_014729055.1 Promethearchaeota archaeon
CAATATTATAGGACCTAACGGGGCTAATAAATTGATATCTTGGTATCCAAACACATCAAATTTCTCCCCCGCGATACTATCCGATAAAAATCCACCAATAAGCCACAAAAACAATCCAAGAACAATGGCATTTGATTTTTTCTTCAAACTCGAACCTGTTGGGGCATTGTTTCCTAGTTTAAGATAGGAAATAACTAATACTATAAAATTGATCATAATGAAGAAGATAATTATAAACCAAAATATAGCTCCGATTGTCTTGCCAAACAATGATTCAAAAAGTCTTAAGAACGGAAGAAGAACCCAACTTGCGATAGTAAATTTACTCAACAACATTTTCTCTTTATTCAAGAGATAACGCTCTACGGGGCGTATCAAAAATGTTGCACCAACCAATAAGAATGCAAAGATAACCCAAAAATAGTCCCGAGCAAAAACACTAACTGAACTAGCATAATCCTTAAAAAGACGATCATCTACTAGGAAAATCTTAACTCTGTCAAAATAGAATAACATTATTGATATTCCCGCGGAGATCATGAAAAGCCCAAATCCTCTGAAAAAACTTTTCTGTATTTCGTTTTCTTCTTTCCCAGAACGTTTGAGGAATTTATATCCAAAGTAGTAATACAATCCAACTGCTATAAATGCAAGAATATATTGCGTTAGTAGGAATAAATTTGTTGGATATTCGTCAACCTTTGCCAGTATTATATTTATCATATTTACAACCTACGCTTTACTATCATCTATTCTTAATGATCCTTATTGTATTCTCCCTACTTGACTTAAAAAATCTTATCTAAATATGAAAAAACAATTTGAATAATCTTCTTTAATTACGCATACTTAGTTCGCAATGTGATACCCTCTTGGTTAACTTTTTTGCTGGCTTTAGGTATTGCAATGATCTTGAGTAAAAAGGATCTTGGAGTGGGTTTGATCGTTGGAGCCGTTTTTTTTGGAATTTTTGCAGAAGTTAGTTTGTTCTCGTCTGCATACCACGTAACAATCAGTCTAGAAAACTTATTTTTGGCTTTCTCGGTTACCTTGATTCCAATTTTAGGCGGAATTATGAAAGAAAGCAATATGATCTTAGAACTTGTTAGAGATATGAACATATCAAAAAAGACTGCATTAATGTTTTCCCCTGCTCTATATGGATTATTGCCAATAGCTGGGGGGGCATTAATGTCTGCGCCTTTAGTTGAAGAAATTGATCCCGATTTACACCCAGGAAAAAAAGTGGCAATTAATGTCTGGTTTAGGCATGTTTTAGTATTAATCTACCCATTACAATCTTCGCTCATCATTGCGTCGAATCTGGCAAAGATATCCCTCTATACTGTTATGTCACTACTTCTAATACCTTGTGTTGCCATGATTTTAGTGGGCTATTTTATCTTAATAAGAAGTGTAAAAAAAAAGAAGAAAGAAAATCAAAGAAATTTAAAGGTTGTCATCAGATATCTATTCCCGATTATTTTAGCACCTATTATAGACGCAATTGGCCGATACATCATATCTCCATTGGTGCCTGGTCTCATTCCTGAAATATTTATGTTTATAGGATTGTTAGTCAGCGTGATCTTGGCTTTCTCTCTATCAACAAGAGATTACAAGAATATTCAGCCTTTAAATAAGGGAGTCATAAAGAAAATATCAAAAGATATGTCGATTTGGAAATTTCCGCTCTTGATTTATGCAATCTTCTTTTTCTTTGAGGTTTTTAGTCGTTCAGACTTACCTGATGTGATTGCAGAATTAAATTTGGTCTTTGTCTTACTTTTACTAATAGCTCTTTTTCTTGGATTTGCAACGGGAAGGGTAGCCTTGCCCGTTTCTATTTTAATACCGATCTATTTAGAGCAGTTTCTCTTAACGACAATGCCTCTATTTGAGTTTACATTACTATATTTTGCGATATTTTTGGGTTATATCTTTACACCAATTCATCCATGCGTAGCCTATTCTATGAATTATTTTAAAGTTAATTTCAAAGAAGTGCTGAAATATTTGTTTCTACCAGCCGCTATATGTTTCGTAGCTTTGCTTGCTGTTTATGGGATTGGCTGGCTTATATCAATTTTATAATGTTAAATACTAATGATTTATATGATTTTATGTGATTTTAAATACTGCTATAATAATGTTCTAAAAGAGTTTTGTGACAATTATTTTATTGCTTAAAGTTGTTAGAAGACGATCCAAATTAGTTATAATATCTTGGTTTTCATATAATGAAGATAACCAGCTTAAGAATGAGATATTATAGAGTAAAAGCATTTCATCATCGTTATCGTTAGATAAGTTCTGTAATTGATTTTTTATCGCATCGGAAAACTCCATAGTCGCTATTTCTTTGTATATTTTTTCCATCCTACGATATCCCCACGTATTAAAGGCATGCCGTCTCAGTTCATCCAAAACCTTGGTGAGCACAATATAGATTATTGTAAATCTTTCTGATTTCAAGTCCTCAATCATGGATAAACTTAGAGGTATTGTCTCTTTTAATTCATCCAGCTTAACGCTGAACCGATTTTCTATGTATTCTAAAAATTCTATAATCTTGCTTTTATAGATCAAAGGAAGTTGGGATTTAATGTCTTTTATAAAATTTTTAAGGAGATTTCCAACACCAGGTATGATCCTCCCCTCTGTTCCATCTCCTCCCATGATTCGATTAG
>WJKO01000593.1 GCA_014729055.1 Promethearchaeota archaeon
AATTCAAACATGAGACTTCCTTTTCCGAGAAATTTATTACCTAATCCACCATCAGGAAATTGTTCATACCAAGAACAGACCTCCCCGAAGTAGTGAACAATTACACAAATCAAGTTTTTGCCCGGTTTTAATTCGGAAGATACATCATACTCATCATAATACCAATTATGTTTATTGCACCGATAAATTCCACGACCAATATATGTTCCATTTAAATAGAGTTTATATCTGCTATCTGCCGTAATCTTTAATTTTCCGTTTATTTCATTAGATTTATTTTTCACGTCAGTATTTAGAGAGAATGTATGACGAAAAAGTGCCCATCTATTTTTTTCTTCATCCTTTATTCCTTGCATTTTAAAACTGCGAAATGCATCAGTTATCATGTGTGGCGTAATATAATCAAGCCAAATCCATTCTGCATTTAGTTTTCCGTGTTTTACGATAGGAATTTCATTCATGCTTAAATATTGCCTTTATCTTATAAAAATGTAAAAAAAAACCTTAGCATAATTCAAAAATTGATAACTAAAAAATCGTGTATTTAGAATTCCATACGTTTAATATTACCGTTATCATCAATAGATTCAAAAATAACGGGAGACTTCTTCTCTTCAACGGATTCATCTGTTCTTAAAACCTCACGCATCAGCTGTATAAAGTTCATAGGATTTACACACGCTTCAGGGGGCAAAACACCTTTACCTTTCAGCACACCACGTTGCATTAAGATAGCACCAAAAGCACATGGTATTCCAGTACCCTCACCTAATGCTTGTCCTTTTCCCGCCCCTTCTGATACAAGAGAAAATATATATGTCCTACCAACTAATTTTCGGCGTTCTTTCTTCCGACCTTTACATACAATCTTGACACATCCACGTTGCTCGCCGAAGTTGGTTTGCTCCAAGATTTCATCTCTTTTTTTGATCAAGTAAGAGATCGCAAAATCATAGGGAATGACTTTTTGACCTTTTACATCAATTGCTTCTTTACTATCCAACCCACAAGAATGTATTTTCCTTGTTAGAGAGTAATATTCATGTGGTAAAACTGTGCCTTTATTCGTTACTCTCCTCAATCCTCGATCTTTTATAAACATCGGCAGAGTGATCGGTTCGGGATGGGGGTAAGGATAGACACGGTGTTTTCCCTCCAGATTAATAAATTCGATCTCTTCTTCGAGTTGCGCACTTTCAGATTGACTAACTTCCTTGGACTCCCCATTTATAAATACGGGTATATCTTGCGATAAACAATAAAATCTATGTCCAATCACACCCGGTCCTTCAGTGGGCTCTCCACCATGTGCATGATACATATCAATCGAATCACACTCCGCTAATAAATCATTGGCAGCGTACGCTGCTAGTAAATTTGTAACACCGGGACTTGACCCCATACCAATAAGTGCTAGTACATTCGCCTTTTTTGCATCTTCATCCATAGATAATGCATCATAAGTTGCTCCAGTATCATCATTAACGTCAACATAGTTTATTCCCGCCTGAATCACAGTCGACAATATGTTCTTTTCATATTTATAATAGGGACCTATTGTATTAATAACGACATCAGAGCCACTTATTGCCTTTTTGATACTCTCTGTATCATTAGCATCAACCTTTACAGCGGATACTTTATTACCTAGTTCATCAGCGAGTTCGTTTGCTCGTTCTAGGTTAATATCGGCAATCACAACATCTGAAAAATCATCAGTATTAGCAAGAGTCTTAAGTGCTGCGGTTCCAACAACGCCACATCCTCCTAATATTGTTACTTTAGCCATATTTTAGCATGTTGCGGGATAATTAAAAAATTTATTTTAGCAAATTATTGAAATATGGAAATTGCTTGAAATAGGGTTCATGATATTCCATATTTTTTTAAGACGAAACAAAGAATACAGTTTATGAGTCGTCTTTTTTTAATAGTGGGAAATTCGGGTAGCGGCAAAGATTCCTTGATCTGGGAGGTACAAAAGAATTTTCCTAAAGATATGAAATCAATTAAAGTTCCAAAAAGAGTTATCACAAGACCTCCATCTCCCGAGACTGAGGATTTTGAATCAGCGGATGAATCGACTTTTTTAAAAATAAAGGAAAAGGGCGGTTTTGCCCTAGATTGGCATATTTATAACCTATATTATGGAGTTAGAAAAAACATCGAAGAATGGCTTGCAGAAGGTCATCCAGTGCTTATTAATGTTTCTCGGAAAATAATTGATATGGCCAGGGATAGATATCCTGATCTCAGAGTTATTTTTGTGAAGGTTCCTTACGAAATAACCGCACAGCGGATTAAAGAGCGTGGACGGGAAAATGAAGAAAAAATGAAAGCCCGACTTGAACGTGCACGAAAAAATCAAGACTTTCCATCTGCTGATTTTACAGTGGATAACTCCGGAGACTTAGAAACAGCAGGTCAAATTCTTATGGACTATATCATTTCGGAAGTTAAACAGGCAGAAAAGCAATAGGAAATGCAATTAAATCCAGATGAAAAAATAATAAAGTCAAATTTGATTAAAATTATATGAAGTAATATAAAAACAATAGATAACAGATTTGGTTGAATAAAATGAAATACAGAGATATGGGAAAGAAGATTGATTGGAAAGCATCTGCCTTAGGGTTTGGGTGCATGAGGTTGCCGAGAAAGAAGTTCTTATGGTTCTTCAAAAAAGTCGATGAAGAAGAAGCAATTAAAATCATTAGGTATGCAATCGATAATGGTGTGAATTATATTGACACAGCCCACCCATACCATGGAGGGAAAAGCGAATTAATTGTTGGAAAGGCATTAAAAGACGGGTACCGAGATAAGGTTAAATTAGTCACAAAGCTTCCTATGTGGAAAGTAAAGAAAAGAGAAGATTACGATAAGTTTCTTAACGAACAATTGGAGAAACTTCAAACTGACCATCTGGATATATATTTATTTCATTCTATGAACAAAAAGCATTTCCAAACATTAAAAGACTTGGAATTAATTGAAAAAATGGAAGAAGCAAAAAAAGAAGGAAAAATTAAATACTATGGTTTCTCCTTTCACGATTCTTTGGAGGTCTTTAAAGAAATCATTGATTACCATGACTGGGCAGTTTGTCAGATTCAATACAACTATATGGATGCGGCGACGGATTTTCAAGCCGGAACAGAGGGATTAAAATACGCAGCATCGAAGGGGATAGGGATAGTCATAATGGAACCCGTTCGTGGAGGAAAGCTAGCTGATCCGCCAAAACAAGTAAAGAGTATTATGGAAAAGAGTCCGATAAAGAGAAAACCCGTTGATTGGGCATTACAATTCGTTTGGAACAAACCCGAAGTTGGATGTGTTCTAAGTGGGATGGGTTCTCTCAAAATGGTAAAAGAAAATATCGAGAGTGCGAATAATTCGGGAATTAATTCATTATCCCCCGAAGAAAATGTGATTTTGAATCAAATTGGCAATATCTATAAGGAATTTATCGTAATACCTTGTACGAAATGCGAATACTGCTTTGAATCGTGTAATAATGGGGTTAATATACCTGAGATTTTCGATATAATCAATGAATATGCTCGAGAAAAAGATTTAAAGAAAGCTAAGAGACGATACAAAAAGTTAGTAACAAAAAAAGAAAAGGTAGACAATGAGAATCCAAATGGTGCGCCAAATTTGTGTATTAAATGCGGTAGTTGTGTTTCTAATTGCCCACAAGGGATAGATATTCCCGCTATGCTTGAAAAAGTGCAAAAAGTAGTTGAAGAAGAGCAAGATTTCAGCCAAGTTTTTTCAAAATAATTTATATTTATTTTAAAATTCAAGCGCACTCTTATTTTTATTATTTAATTTTAAATATCTGCTTTTTTATCCATTTTATGACCAAAAACACATATAAATTAAGAAATATACTTTAAGTTTAAGGATTTATTAGATATTTTCGCTTAAGTGGAGAGAAAATGAGTTTTAACGAACAATTATACAGGGAGAAAGTCTGGGAGATTTTGAATTTAATCCAAGCAAATCAACTTTATGTCCATTCCGCAGTGATTGAAATACCAATAAATGTGATGGATGATGATGAATTAGATGATTCAATAGTAGGAGA
>WJKO01000052.1 GCA_014729055.1 Promethearchaeota archaeon
GCTTGGCATAGATGCGGATCTTAGTCAGAATCATAAAAAAATGCTTTATGTTTCGATTGATATTGATGTTTTTCGCCCTGAAACAGCACCCGCAACGGGATATCCAATGCCAGGAGGACTCGATTATAAAGATGTCCATGATCTTTTAGAGAAAGTGTCACATTATTTCCAGATCATAGGATTTGATTTAGTAGAATATGCGCCAAATCTGGATCTAAAGAATGAGATGACGGGTATTCTCTGCGCGAAGATAATTTCAGAATTTATAGCCAGCATTTACAAAGAATTACAATAATTCACAGCTATTAAAGAAAAAGCATGAAAAAAAGATGAAAATGAAAAATGAAAAAAAAGATAAAGCAAATAGATGTAAAGCCGGATGAAAATATCAAGAAACTCATTTCAGATATGGATAATACGGGATTTGGGGCTAAACGTCTGGCGAGGGCTTGTAAAATATATGAGAAAATGGTAAAAACCAAGAATTGTAAGAAATTTTTTGCCTTAGCTGGAGCAATGGTTCCCGTTGGAATGCAACGTGTTATTCATGACATGTTGGATCTGGGATTTATAGATGTATTGGTAACAACTGGTGCAAATCTTACACATGATGTTGTGGAAACCTTAGGATTAAATCATCTCCAAGGAAATATCGCAAAAATTGAAACAAATGATGTAAAACTCTATGATGAACGTATGAATCGAATATATGACGTTTTTATGCCAAATCAAGTATATGAGTCTATGGAGGATTTTATTATTGAGCATCTTAACAATAATTTCGATAAAAATATGTCCGTTAAAGAATTTCTATGGTTATTAGGGGAAAAATTGCCTAATCATCCACATTCTATTTTAAAAGTATGTTCAGAAAAAAGAATTCCTATATTTTGCCCGGCTTTTACGGACTCTGGTCTAGCTATGCAAGTTCATTTTAGCAATAATAACTTAAATCTTAATCATTTTTCAGATCTGAATGAGATGATTAATTATGCCTGGGATGCAGAGATTGCGGGAGTGTGTATCGTAGGTGGTGGTGTTCCTAAAAATTATATATTTCAAGCGATGCAATTTTCTCCAAATCAAGCATCATTTGCGATTCAAGTAACTATGGATCGACCTGAACCAGGTGGTTTGAGCGGTGCCGAAATTCGCGAAGCAATTTCATGGGGTAAAATAAATAAAAATGCGGAATATTCTACAGTCATTGCTGATGCAACTATTATTTTACCACTTCTGTTATCCTACCTAAAAACAACCTGTCTTTAGACTTTCGACTTTATTTAAATAATTTTATTTATAATTGATCAGACTTGATCGCCTTTCTTTATTTTAGTGACTCTTTTAAACCGATATTTCTAAGCAATTCATCAATTTCACCTTATTCTCTGAAAAAAAATTTAAAATAAAAAAACACTTAGTGTTATCATTATTAGGATTTTGAAGTGAGTGTAGATTGACAGAGATAGTAGGTAAGATTTCTGATGTTGAAATTCAAGATTTAGATGAAATACTGGAAAAACATAAGGAAGGTAAAGGAAATAATGTAACTCTATTACAACTAATACAAAATCATTATGGATATTTACCAGATTATGCGTTAAAGTATGTTTCTTCAAAACTAAAGATTCCTTTAGCAGAACTCTATGGTGTAGCGACATTTTATGCACAGTTTTCTTTTACAGAAAAAGGAAAATATGTAGTCACATGTTGTGATGGAACGGCGTGCCATGTTAAAGGTGCACCTTTATTAATTGAATATCTTGAAGATCAATTGAAAATAAAATCGGGTGAAACAACCGATGACAAACTATTTACTCTTGAAACAGTAGCTTGTTTAGGTTGTTGTGCAATATCACCAGTGATTGTAATAAATGACGTTTATTATGGTAATTTAACTCTAAATAAGGTTAAAAAAATATTAAAAAAAGTGCGGAAAAAAGCAAGTGAATCGACGGAGGCAAAAGAATGAGTGACGAAACGAAGAAACGGGAAATCTTTATTTGCCGGAGTACTGGTTGTAACTCTTCAAATGCAGGGCATATTCAAGATTTACTCGCAAAAAGAATAGCAGAAAATAATCTTAATGTTGCAATAAAAAAAACTGGATGCCATGGATTTTGTCAAATGGGGCCGATCATGGTGATTCAGCCCGACAATGTTTTATATGTACAAGTACAACCTAAAGATGTTGACTTAATTGTTAAAAATCATCTGAAAGATAATAATGTCGTGGAGAAATTATTATATACGGATCCCGAATCTGGTGCTAAGATAAAAGATATGAATAAAGTGAATTTTTACATGCATCAGAAACCAATTGTTAAAGAGCATTTTGGAAAGATAGATCCAGAAAGTATTGATGATTATTTGGAAGTTGGTGGTTATGAATCCTTAAAAAAGGTACTATCAGAATATTCACCTGATGATGTTATCGAAGAATTAAAAATCTCGAAATTAAGAGGTCGAGGCGGTGCTGGATTTCCCACTTATTTAAAATGGACATTTGCCCGAAGATCTAAAGGGCAGCCAAAATATTTGATATGCAATGGTGATGAAGGGGATCCTGGTGCCTTTATGGATAGAAGTACATTAGAAAGCGATCCCCATAGTGTTATTGAAGGTATGGTTATTGCGGGATATACCATGGGATCTAACCAAGGTTTCATATATACAAGAGCAGAATATCCTCTTGCTATTGATAGAATAAATAAGGCAGTAGACAGTGCAAGAGAGAAAGGATTTCTCGGGGAGAATATTCTGGATTCTGGGTTTAATTTTGATATTGAACTTAAGACTGGAGCAGGTGCCTTTGTATGTGGGGAGGAAACGGCATTGATGGCATCGATTGAAGGAAAGCGAGGGATGCCTAGACCACGTCCTCCATTCCCCGCTAACTCTGGTTTATGGGGCAAGCCGACAAATATTAATAATGTAAAAACTTATGCTTCAATTCCTAAGATAATTGCAAAGGGCGGTAAGTGGTTTGCTGATATTGGAACTGAAGAATCAGGAGGAACAATAATCGTTGCCTTGACAGGAAATATTAATAATTCTGGTTTAGTTGAAATACCTTTGGGGACTCCGATAAGGAAGCTCATTTATGATATCGGTGGAGGTATACCGGAAGGTAAAAAGTTTAAAGCAATTCAAGTGGGTGGTCCTTCTGGAGGATGTCTTCCAGCGAAGTTTTTGGACACTCCAATGGACAATAGTAATTTAACGAAGCTTGGTGCAATTATGGGTTCGGGCGGGTTTATTGTACTTGACGATGAAACTTGTATGGTCGAGCTTGCTCATTTTTTTATTCAATTTACTCAAACGGAAAGTTGTGGTAAATGTGCACCTTGCAGAGTTGGAACAAAAAAGATGCTTGATCTTCTAACTAAAATAAAAAGCGGACAAGCTGAGATGGAAGATTTAGACAAGCTAGAAAATATTGCAAATTTTGTAAAAAAGACTTCTCTATGTGGTTTGGGACAGACAGCCCCGAATCCAGTATTGACAACGCTCAAATATTTTAGAGATGAATATATAGCTCATATAAAGTATCATGCGTGTCCCGCTTTACAATGCAAGGATCTAATACAATATAACATTGATCCCGAGAAATGTATCGGTTGTACTCTATGTGCGAAGAATTGTGCAGTTGACGCGATTACAGGGGTAAAGAAAGAACCACACAAAATTGACGAGTCGATTTGTATTAGATGTGGTTTATGTTATAGTAGCTGTCCGAGCAATGCCATATATAAAACAACTAATGAATATCCAACTGAAGAAGGAGGTTCAGAATAATGAGTAGCGAAAAATCGACAATGATTATTGATGGAAAAGAGATTGAATTTTCTGAGGGAGACACAGTACTAGATGTTGCTAAGAAAGCGGGAATTTACATACCCACATTATGTCATGTAGAAGGATTAACTCCTTATGGAGGATGTCGACTTTGTACCGTTAAAGTTTTAGGCGATCGTAAACCATTTCAAACAGCTTGCAGTAGTCCTGCAAGACAAGGTATGGAAATCGTCACAAAGGATGATGAACTCCAAGAAATGAGAAGAGAACTTATGCAGATGATACTTAGCGAGCATCCAAACGCATGTTTAGTATGTGCTCATAAAGATACGTGTGAGAAGTTACAAGATTCGAGGGACAAGGCGGGTCGTGTTTTTGGATGTTTTACTTGTCCGAATAAAGAAATTTGTGAGATACGAGACATCGTTGATTACCTAGAAATCGAAGAAATGACTTATGATTTTGAATATAAGAATTTACCTTTAGAAAGAAATGATCCGTTTTTTGAACGTGATTATAATCTATGTATTCTATGTGGGAAATGTGTTCGTATCTGTAATGAGCTCAGAGGTATAGGTGCGATTAATTTTATGAATCGTGGACACGATACAACAATCTCTACTGGTGGTGATTTGCCACATATTAATACTGATTGTCAATTCTGCGGTGCTTGTGTTGATATTTGCCCGACAGGAGTTCTGACCCCGAAAAATACCAAGTGGGCAATTCGGGATAATCCTGTTAAAACCAGTTGTGGCTATTGTAACATTGGTTGTGGTTTCACTTTTTACTCTATGAAAGGAGAATTAATGGAAACAGTACCTGATAAAGAGGAATTCAATCAAGGACAAGGTTGTGTCTTGGGACGTTTCTGCACAGTAGAATTTAACAACAGCAGAGATAGAATCAAGACGCCTCATATTAAAACAGATAAACACGGATTAGTGCCTGAATCAGATTGGGATAAGATATTAGAAATCGTGAAAAAAGAATTAAAGAAATACAAACCTAATGAAATAGGCGTATTAGCATCACCGGATTTAACTAATGAATCTGCTTATGCTCTTAAAAGGTTTGCAGACGTAGTATTAAAGACGAAAAATATTGGAACAATAACAAATGGCGACGCAATTCCTTGTGGATTTAAGAAACTAAATACTACTACAAGGGATCTTGGAAAACTACAAAACTCAGAGGTTCTTTTAGTTATTAATGCGAATATACAAGATACTCATCCCGTTCTTTTAATTGACCTTAAAAAAGTGAAGGATAATGGGGGGCAGGTAATTGCTCTATCCTCACAAAATACAGATTTACCTGATGTTACCTCACGATGGGTTGATGAAACATACAAACTATCGCCCGACAAAATTGTCGCAAAGATTAAGCAATTCAATAATACTGAAAATGTATCGATTTTATTGGGTCAACCTTATTCAACAGCTATCGTTGACGCAATAGTGAGTATAGGAGCCAATGTAATTCCTTTAAGAAGCAGAGCTAATTTGGAAGGTGTTTATAAAATCATTCCAGAACCCGAAACGAATATTTTGAATAAAATTCAGAATGGCGAGATAAAAGCACTTTATACGACTGAGCGTATCAATCCAGAAATTGCTAAAAAACTTGAATTCCTCTTATTACAAGATATTTTTCCCTCTAATACAAGTAGGCTAGCAGATGTAGTACTGCCAACAACCACTTTTGCTGAATCTTCTGGAACACTTACTAATGCTGCACTCTCTAAGCGTAAACTAAATGCTGCTTGTAAAGCACCAGTATTATCAAAACCAGATTGGAAAATCATCAGTGACTTATCAACTGTTATGGGGACTGCTTTATCTTATTCTTCAGTGGATAATATTGCAAAATCGGCTGAAAATGTGGAATTAAAAAACAGCGATTCGAATGAGAATATTGCTGGGATGACGGGAATAGATTTTAACGCCAATTTATATACATATCGAGGAGAATCTATAAGTCAACAGGTAACAGAATTAGAAAGATTGAAAATCTATAGAAAACACGGTCCATCTGCTTTAACTGAGGAAAAAAAGGAAGAAAAAGATGAAAATGCAAGATTTAAAGTAGTAGAGTGTGTTGAAATAGTCCCCAATATGTTTAAATTGGTCGTAGAAGATCCCTTAATCGCTAAAAAAGCCAAACCAGGTAATTTTGCAATAATAATGACGACCGAAAAAAGTGAAAGAATCCCTATTACGATTTCCGATTGGAATCCTACGGAAAATACAATCACTTTATACTTCCAAGAGAGAGGATACTCTACTAAAGAATTAAGTCAAGTAAATGCGGGTGACCATTTATTTAGTCTGGTCGGTCCCTTAGGTAATGATATTGAAATTAAGAATTGGGGGACAGTCCTTTTAGGTGGTGGTTGTTACGGACAAGGTGCAATTTATCCCGTAGCGAAAGCCGCCAAGGAGCAAGGTAATAAAGTTATAATTTTATTGGAAGGTCGGAATAAAGCGCTAATTTATCTTAGAGATGAATTCGAGAAGCTTGCAGACGAAGTGATCTACGTTACAGCGGATGGTTCATTAGGATTTAAAGGTACTGCTTGTGGTAAAGCGGCAACTGGGGTGCAAGAGGTATTAAAGACCCAGAAAATTGATTGGGCATTCTTTGTGGGGTGTAAAGTCATGATGGCTGAATCTTGCGAAGCAACTGAACAAGATAGCATTCCAACGGTAGTTTCTCTAAATACAATAATGCTTGATGGAACGGGTATGTGCGGTGCTTGTAGGTTGTCGGTAAAAATAGATGGTAAAACCGTTACTCGATTTGCATGCGTTGATGGTCCAGCGTTTAATGGACACATTATAGACTGGGAAGAACTTATAAATAGAGCCAACTTACTGGATTTACAAGAAACTGAAGTGTATCAAAGCCATGTATGTAGGGCATTATCGAAGCATAATGCAGAATCACATAAGGAGGAGGAATTATAAATGAGTGAAAAAAAACCGGATCAATCAAAGAAGAAAACAGCGAAGAAGAAGAAAAAGAAGAAAAAGATACCACCTAGGACAAAAATGCCTGAACAAGATCCAAAAAAACGAAGTCGAAATTTCAATGAAGTAAATTTAGGTTTTACGGTGGATTTAGCGCTGGAGGAAGCACAGAGATGTCTTCAATGTCCAAAACCAAGATGTGTTCAAGGATGTCCCGTTAATGTTGATATACCTGGATTCATTAAACTGATTAGAGAAAGGAGATTTATCGACGCCAATCATAAGATTAAGGAATCTAATGCGTTACCCGCTGTTTGCGGTAGAGTATGTCCACAAGAGAATCAATGTGAAGGTAATTGTGTTTTAAGGAAGAGATTTGGTTCGGTATGTATAGGGCACCTTGAGCGATTTGTAGCAGATTATGAAAGAGAAAATAGTAAAGCATGTTATATCTGTGAAAAGTTACCTCCGAAAGATAAAAAGGTTGCTGTAATTGGATGTGGTCCCGCTGGTCTAACTGTGGCAGGGGATTTGATCAAGTTAGGATATGATATTACGATTTATGAAGCTTTTCAAAAAGGTGGAGGTGTCTTAGCCTATGGGATCCCAGAATTTAGGCTCCCTAAATCGATTGTAGCTCATGAAATTAATGAATTAATCGAGAACGGAGTTGAAATCAATTATAATATGGTGATGGGTAAAATTCTCACTGTTGAAGAACTACGTGAGATGGGTTATGATGCGATATTTATCGCGATCGGAGCTGGATTGCCGCGTTTCATGAATATTCTTGGTGAAAATTTAAAAGGTGTTGTTTCATCGAACGAATATTTAACCCGTTCAAACTTAATGAAAGCTTATGATTTTCCAAACTATAAAACACCACAAATACCAGGGAAGCAGGTTATTGTTATTGGTGGGGGAAATGTAGCTATGGATTCTGCGAGAACAGCTCTCAGATCTGGTGCTGAAAAAGTGACTATTGTGTACAGACGTGCAATGGAACAATTACCAGCAAGAGTCGAAGAAGTCCATCACGCGGAACAGGAAGGTGTTATTTTTAGACTTCTAAATAATCCTGTTGCCTTTTTGGGCGATGAAAATGATAATTTAATTGGTGCTCGCTGTATAAAGATGCGTCTTGGTGAGAAAGATTCTTCTGGTCGAGCCCGTCCTATACCTATCCCTGATTCAGAATGGGAAATGCCTTGCGATCTTGCAATAATTGCTATTGGTAATAATAGCAATCCTCTCTTAACATCAACAATAGCTGGTTTAAAATTAAATAGATGGGGTAATATTGAGGTAGATGAAGAAACTGGTCAAACAAGCATTCCTTATATCTTTGCAGCGGGTGATATCGTCACAGGATCTGCGACTGTTATATCTGCGATGGGTGCGGCA